>JAJYBO010000032.1 GCA_021778975.1 Deltaproteobacteria bacterium | reverse complement strand
TTGCGCGCCTTGCCTGCGGCCTTTTTACAAAGCCGTCTGAAATTCGACTTTTTACGAGAGCATCAAAATTGACACCGCTTTCTCATTCTGTTATGATTTTGTATGTATTATGAGCGGCTTGAAGTTACCGGATTGTTTTAGTCCGATCTTTTCATGATTGGAGAGCCAGAACTCATCATGGACACTCACGACAATCTCATGAAACCGACTATCCACCTGACAATTGCAGACCTACAGCAAAAATGGGCAACCGGGCTGATGGTTTCAGAAAAGGCTATTTTTCAAAACGCAGACACCTACCGGGATATGAAAAATCTGCTGAATTTCGTCAACAGCAACCTGGTAGATATCAGTGAATATTATAACATTGCGTCTGAACTGGGGAAGATGCTAAATATTTTGGCAAATGAGAAGGAAGAAATTGTTTTCCGATATTTTGCAGAAAGAATTGATCCCACGAAAAACGCGGACGTACGCAGTTTCCGTTTTGAATGCACAGATCTTTCCGAGCGTCTCAGATTCCTCGATCAGTGGCGTCGCAACCGGCGTCAACTCAGAATTATTCGATATATTCCGCAATCACCGACCTGTCCTTTTCATCCAGGCCAATAGAGCCAGTCATTGTTTTTTCAGAACCAGTTCGTAGGATTTCATTCTCATGGTCGGATGATAAGACTGTTTGGCCCTGGCAAGACCGGGAACCCCCATGTCGCTTTCCTTGTTGATGAATGTGTATCCATCAAACAGCACCCGGGCGCACTGGTTATCGAAATATTGGTACAGACCTTTATACCGTGAAAACGCTTTCTCAAAATGCAGTACCCCTATCGCTTCCGTCAGATACGCGCCAATGCCAAATGCGCTGACATCTCCATCAATCCTTAGCAGGATACCTTTCACAGCAAACATTTCGATATGACGAATCGTATTCAGGGCGGCCTGACGCTCGCACGCCAGTTCGTCATACTCATTTTGGTCACATTGCCGTTCCTCGCACCACTCGTCCAGAAATCGAATACATTCGGCTGCTGATTCTGACGTGATTGTCTCTATACGAACCCGATCCGTGTTGACATACGTCTTTACGAACTGGTGAATCAGATTGCGCTTTTTCGAATATGGGTTGCCTGTCAACTCCGCCAGATCCGACTTTCGATAGATGTAATCCTCATATTCTTCCTGCTCACGTATGATAAACAGCGATTTTATGCGTTCGGCGCCATATTGCTGAAGATAATCTTCTGTGACGAACCAGTAAGACGGATACCCCATATCTTCGGCAAGCGCGTACAGCGTCTCGGGGGCAAATTGTGAATGAGGCGATATCGGAAGAATCAGGTGGCGCTTTTGAGGCTCCCGATAAAAATCCGCTGCGATAATCAACGCATCGTTATATACTGCGCCACAGGGCTGATAAGTGTCATTGGTCCAGGAGAGTAAAGATGGCAGGGAATATACGCACAGGCGGTGCCTCTGATTTTCAAAATACGGTTTGAGTGACAGATAATCCTTGGGGGTCAACGGGCTCAGCTTCATAAAAGTGAATATTTTTTCTTTCTAAATGGTTGTGCGAGATGCAGCCAATCATGTGGCGACATCTCCCTTTGGTTCGATTGATTTCAATTTGATTTTCAGCATGGGTATCGCTTCATGAATTTCTGAAAACCCAAAATGACCATAAAATCCATCCGTACCCGCTTTGGCGATAAGGCCAATCCATGCGATTCCGATAGATTCCATATGACGCACAAGCGTTTCAACGATTTGAGACGCCACGCCACGCCTTCTGACGTCTGACTTTACTGTTATATCTTGAAGATACGCATCGCTGACGCCATCACAAATGGCCCTGCCCATCCCCAGAATTTCAGAGGCGGTATTTTCGGCGATTAGAAAACAGCAGCTTCCAGAAATGATACGCTCCAGCCGCTCCAGCGTATCCAGTTCATCGGACCACCAGCCCGCCTGACGGTAAAGCTCCTGAAGCTGGAGTAGATAATCCTGTCGCCGCTCCAGGGGCAAGCCTGTCCACAACTCATTTAAATACAGCAGAGAATATATCATGAAAAATCAGACGGTGGATGGTGGTGGAAGAAACGACACTTGATTGCGGCCGTTTTTTTTGGATATGTACATGGCTTTATCGGCTCTGGTGACAAAACATGTTTCATTTTCACCTGCCGCATATTCCGTAACGCCAACACTTAGCGTCACCCTCGTTTTGAGATCCGGAGCGGGTGAAAATGTTATATCTCTGATGGTTGTCCGAATCCTTTCTGCAACCGTGACCGCTTCCTCACCGGAAGTATAGGGCAAAATAGCCGTAAACTCCTCCCCCCCGTACCGATAAGCGGTATCCATGGTTCTCAAACAGGATTTGATCGTTCGGCCAATGGTTCCCAACACCACATCACCTTCCAGATGACCATGCGTATCGTTGTAGTTCTTAAAAAAATCAATATCGAGCAACATCAACGAAAGGTTGTGTGTATATCGGCTGGCCCGTTCCATTTCCATTTTCAATTGTGAAAAAAAATATCTTGAATTATACAGTTGCGTCAGGTTGTCGGTAATGGCCAACTGCTGTAACTCGGCCATCATACGGTCACGTTCCAGACGAAATTCTCGTTCACGCAGCACCCGTCGAATCCTCAGCAGCAGTTCTTGAAACCGGATGGGCTTAAAGACAAAATCGCTCGCACCTTTGCCGATCGCTTCTTCATATGAATAATGACCACTGTAGCCGGTCATGACAATCACATCAACGTCATAATCTTTTTTAATGGCGTCCGTCAATTCAAGGCCGTTCATCCCCGGCATCATGATATCGGTAATCACCAACTGGGTGTCGAGTGTCTTTAGCAGCATGAGCGCCTCTTCGGCATTGGATGCCACATCGCACTCAAACCCGACCATCCGCATGAATTCCACCATGGACTGCCGCACGGCTGGATCATCCTCAACAATCAAGGTATGTATTTTCATTATCAGCACCTGCTTGAAAAAACAGAATAATCCAGGAATTGGAATTGCATACTCAATAATTTCAGGAACAAATGAAGGCGCCCGCCCATCGCGGCTTTATGGCCGATGTTGACATTGTTCCAGATAATTTGTTAGAGAGGAACTTTATGTCTCTTTTTGAAAGTAACCTCATTGCTTGCAGGTGTCAACCGACTTTTTGAAAAGCCGCACAGAATCGAACTATAACATGAATACCATCAGTTCCATAAGAAATTTCAGCATTATCGCCCATATTGATCATGGAAAATCCACACTTTCCGACCGGTTGATCCAGGCCACTCACGTTGTGGCGGACCGGGATTTCAAGGACCAGATTCTGGATTCCATGGATATCGAGCGCGAGCGCGGCATCACCATCAAGAGTCAGACCATCTGTCTGCCCTACACCGCTCAAAACGGTCAGACCTATTCACTCAATCTGATTGACACGCCGGGGCATGTGGATTTCACCTACGAAGTATCGCGCGCCCTGGCTTCCTGTGAAGGCGCATTGCTGCTGGTGGACGCCAGCCAGGGAGTGGAAGCGCAAACCATCGCCAATCTGTATCTGGCAATGGAACATGATCTTGAAATCATTCCCATCATCAACAAAATTGACCTGCCGTCCGCGGATATCGATCGGGTTAAACAGCAAATAGAGGCAGATCTCGGCCTGGATCCGGACAAAGCGATTTTGACGTCCGCCAAGGAAGGCATCGGTATCCAGGACGTACTGGAAGGCATCGTCTCAATTCTGCCGCCGCCGACCGGCGACCCGGAACTGCCGCTGAAAGCCCTCATCTTTGACAGCCATTATGATGCGTACCGGGGAACCATCGTACATTTCCGGGTATTTCAGGGAACGCTGCGGGCCGGCGACACCATCATGTTCATGTCGAACGACGCCCGCCACAAGGTGGAGGAAGTCGGTGTCTTTCAGATCAAACGGATTCCGCAGCAGAAGTTGTCCGCAGGCCAGGTCGGTTATCTCATCGCCGGCATCAAAACCGTCAGCGACACCCGGTGCGGCGACACCATCACGAACGCATCCACCCCCTGTGACAGCGCTATGCCGGGTTTCAAGGTCGCCAAGCCCGTTGTTTTTTCGTCGCTGTATCCGGTGGCCGCGGACAACTACCCCGAACTGGCCGAAGGGCTTGAAAAGCTACAGCTAAACGACGCATCTCTGGTATATGAAAAAGATGCGTCCGCCGCTCTCGGCTTTGGGTTTCGCTGTGGATTTCTGGGGCTCCTTCACCTGGAAGTTGTTCAGGAACGACTCGAACGTGAATTCGATCTGTCCATCATTCTGACGGCGCCTTCAGTGCAGTATCAGCTCGTCATGAAAGACGGCGACACACAAATCATCGACAACCCGGCGGTGTACCCGGATCCAACGACCATCGAACTGACGCGGGAGCCTTACATCCGCGCCACCATCATCATTCCGGACAAATATATGGGTGCGGTCATGAAGCTGTGTTTGGACAGACGCGGCGTCAACACCAATTATCAGTATCTGACGAACAATCGGCTGGAAATGTTTTTCGAGCTGCCTCTGTCTGAAGTCGTCTATGATTTTTACGACAAGCTGAAATCCATCACCCAGGGGTATGGCTCCTTCGATTATGAATTGATCGATTTCAGGGAAACCCAGTTGGTCAAAATGGATATCCTGATTAACGGAGAACGGGTGGACGCCCTATCCCAGCTTGTCCACAAGGACAGGTCCGTGGAACGCGCCCGGATTGCTTGCGAAAAACTGAAGGATGAAATTCCCCGGCAGATGTACAAAATTGCAATTCAGGGTGCTATCGGCGGCACGATCATCGCCAGAACAACCGTTTCGGCATTTCGGAAAGACGTTACCGCAAAATGTTACGGCGGTGATATTTCCCGGAAACGCAAACTTCTCGAAAAGCAGAAAAAAGGTAAAAAACGTATGAAAATGGTGGGAAAAGTCATGATCCCCCAATCCGCCTTTCTGGCGGTTTTGAAGACAGATGCAGATTAGAACCCCTTATCAACCCTATACCGGAGACAATACGCGCGTGGGAAAAACAATTGCTGAAAAAATTTTTGACACTCACCGGGTGGACGCCCCTTTCGATGATGTTCATGTTATCCGGCTGGATGCAGTGTTCTGTCATGAAATCACCACCCCTATCGCTATCAACGATCTGATCGCCCGCGGCAAGGACCGCGTGTTTGACACATCAAAAATCAAGGTTGTCATAGACCATGTCTCCCCGGCCAAAGATTCCAAAACCGCGCTTCAGGGCAAAATTCTCAGAGACTGGGCGAGACGCCATAACATTCAGGATTTCTTCGATATCGGCCATAACGGCGTCTGCCACGCACTCTTTCCGGAAAAGGGATTTGTCAGACCTGGCTACACCATCATCATGGGCGATTCCCACACCTGCACGCACGGCGCATTCGGAGCATTCGCCGCTGGTGTCGGCACAACTGATCTTGAAGTCGGCATACTGAAAGGCGTCTGCGCATTCCATTACCCGCATTCCATCAACATCCGGATCACGGGGCGGCTCCCGGAAGGCGTTCACGCCAAGGATGTCATTTTGTCCGTCATCGGCCGCATCGGCGTTGACGGCGCCACCCAAAAGGTCATTGAATTTTCAGGCCCTGTCGTTGACGCCATGAGCATGGAAGCCCGGATGACACTGTGCAACATGGCGGTCGAAGCCGGCGCAACCTGCGGCATCTGCTATCCGGACATAACAACGGTGCGTTATCTGTGGAAATATATCCAGCATGAATACAGCTCTCAGGAAGAGGCGCTCACCGATTTTTCCAAATATCTTCCGGATCAAGACGCCGTATACGATGCTGTCATGGAACACGATGTCTCCGGCCTGGAACCGCAGGCCACGTTCGGATTCAAGCCCGACCAGGTCAAACCCGCGCGGGAGCTTCAGGGAACGCCCGTAGATCAGGTGTATATCGGCTCCTGCACCAACGGAAGGATAGAAGACCTGCGGGTTGCGGCGGCAATCCTGAATGGCCGCAAAATCAGTGAATCGGTTCGCGGCATCGTAGCGCCGGCAACTTCTGCGATCTTTCGCCAGGCTATCGAAGAAGGCCTCATCCAGACCTTCATGGATGCCGGTTTCTGCGTGACCAACCCCACCTGCGGCGCCTGTCTCGGCATGAGCAACGGGGTCATGGCGGAGGGAGAGGTCTGCGCATCCACCACCAACCGCAATTTCAACGGTCGTATGGGAAAGGGGGCCATGGTGCATCTGATGAGTCCGGCGACAGCCGCCTATACCGCCATTGCCGGATATATCACGCCTTCACTTCAGAATTCCTGACTCACCGCCCGGATGAAACGTCAAGGTCGGCAGCGGATCGTGCAACCCTATACCCATGAACATGAGAGTACTTTATGAAAAACTTCAACGGACAGGTTCTTTTTCTCGACAGATCGGATATCAATACGGATGAAATCATTCCGGCCAAATATTTAACCGAAAACAGCCGGGAGGCGCTACGTCCCTATCTTCTGGAAGATCTTTCCATAGAAGAATTCGATTTTAAAAAAGATATCGTCGGGAAATCCGTCATTGTCACCCGCGCCAATTTCGGCTGTGGCTCCTCACGCGAACACGCACCCTGGGCGCTGGAGGTCAACGGCATCCATATGGTCATCGCCGAGAGTTTCGCCAGAATTTTCAGACAGAACATGTTCAACTGCGGTATGATGGCTATCGAACTGCCGAAGGAAACGCTGAACGATATTTTCGCCAACTATGCAGGGACACCGACACAGGTCGCCACTCTGCTGGAAGATCGGAAACTGATTTTTCAGAATCAGAAACGAACCGATACGATTCCGCTCTCCATTGCCGATTTTGATGTCGAGTTGGTACACGCCGGCGGCTGGGTCAACTATGCCGATACGCGTTATTGATGGCGTCATAAACTGGTGACACCGCTTCACCAGTTAGTCATTATTTTGATTCTTTACGAAAGCGTCAAATTTTTTAGGATATGATGTTTTTTTCCCGAATAATTCATTTCAATGCTTGACTCCCCCGTATAATTGATATATGGACTTTGCCCGAAAGATACATAATCTGGTGAAAGTTTTTTCACCCAAAATCCCTGATGAAAGGAGGCTTGTTAAATGGCTTTTAACCCCATTGTTGATGAAGACCTGTGCAAAGGCTGTGAAGAATGTGTGGATGTTTGCCCCGTCGAAGTTTACGAGATGGTCAACGGGAAATCATCCCCGGTAAACGCGGAAGAATGCCTTGGCTGCGAAAGCTGCATTGAAGTCTGTGAAGCCGGCGCCATCACTATCGAAGAAGTCTGATCACGCCTGTCAACTTTCCTGGCTGCTTGTTCCGAGTCAGGAAAGTTTTCTATCTATCCGATCTGTTTTCCAAAGCGAGGCGACTTCGTAAAATATCCGCATTTTGAGCGCGTTATCTGCAAACATTTTACAAAGCCGTTTGAAGTTGTTTTTTACAAGGGCGCTTTATTTAAATTTTCCCAGAACAGCACTCGCAATGGCGTTTTTCTGAATTTCTTTGGTGCCTTCGTATATTTCAGTAATTTTGGCGTCCCGATAGAAACGCTCCACTTCATATTCCGCCATATACCCATACCCACCCAGAAGCTGAATCGCTTCATCGGCTACTTCCACAGCAGTTCTGGCAGCGTACATCTTGGCCATGGATGTCAGTTTGGGGTCAATTCTGCCCTGATCGTAGTTCCAGGCCGCCTTGTAGGTCATCAGCCTTGCCAGTTCGATTTTGGTGGCCATATCCGCCAGTTTATGCTGGGTGATCTGTAATTCGGCCAGTTTTTTTCCAAACTGTTCGCGCTGTTTCACATATGCCAGCGCCCGGTCGAATGCACCCTGCGCGGTTCCCAGCGCCTGAGCGGCAATCAGAATACGGCTTTCATCGAAGAATTCCAGCACCTGATAAAATCCCCGACCTTCTTTTCCTACCAGATTAGAGACCGGTACCCGAACATCCTTAAAATTGACCTCAGCCGTTGACATCATGTGAATACCCATCTTATCGCCAAGATCAGTGGCCGTAACGCCTTTGTGGTCCGCCTCCACCAGAATCATGCTGATGCCCTTACGAGGAGGCTTGGCGTCTGGATCCGTCTGACAGAGAACCGTGAAAAAACCAGCCAGACATCCATTGGTAATAAAGGTTTTAGTGCCGTTGATGACCCATTCATCCCCGTCGCGTACCGCGGTGGTATTCATGGAATTGATGTCTGACCCATGATCCGGTTCCGTAAAAGCGCCCGCGGACAGCGTCTTGCCCTCAGCGACCAGTGGCAGAAATTTCTGTTTGAGTTCTTCACTGGCAAACCGCAGCAGACATTCGGACGCAAAACCTGCCAGCACCAGAGCGCTTCCTATCGTGGAATCTTTTGCACAGAATTCTTCCGCCACAATGATATTCTCGGTGACGCCAAGCCCCTGCCCCGAATATTTTTCATCGAAATGAATCCCGATAAACCCTTCCTTCGCAGCTTTTTTCCAGATGCTGGTCGGAAATTCGTGTTTTTTCTCAAGCTCGAGCGCCAGCTCTTTGTCAAATTCGCCTTTGGCAAACTCCCGCGCCGATTTCTGAATCATGATCTGCTCTTTGGTAAGCTCAAAATCCATTGTAACCTCCTGTAACGCTGCATGTTGAAATGTGAATGTCAAAACCCCATGATCTGTTTTCAAAAACAGAAAAAAGTCCAATAAAATGAATACATCACGTAATCAAACAAAATTCTGAGTGATCGTTCAGTCGGAATTTAACATAGACTTTTCCGCATTGCAAGGAATTTGGTCGCTGATATCGCCAACATCAAAAAAGTTGCTTGACTGTTCATGTCAAGTGACTTATGGGATAATGGTTGTATCAATCACATCATTATTGTTTTTATCATCGAAAGGAACTCGAATCACATGGCGTATTCTATCGCTCTGGCGGGAAAAGGCGGCGCCGGCAAAACCACCGTTGCAGGAATGCTGATCAAATATCTGGTCAGCAAGGGGAAAACCCCTGTGCTGGCCGTTGATGCCGACAGCAATGCCAATCTGAATGAAGTACTTGGCCTCAAAGTAACAGACACATTGGGAAATGCCCGGGAAGAAATGAAAAAGGGCGTTGTCCCCGGCAGTATGACCAAAGACGTATTCATGTCCATGAAGCTGGAACAGGCAGTGGTCGAAGCCAATGGATATGACCTCATCGTCATGGGTCAGCCCGAAGGATCCGGATGCTATTGCGCCGCCAACACGCTGTTGACAGCGTTTCTGGACAAACTGATTCACAATTACCCCTACATCGTTATGGACAACGAAGCCGGCATGGAACACATCAGCCGACTAACCACCCGCAATGTAGATATTCTTCTGATGGTATCGGACACATCACGGCGCAGTATCATCTCTGCACTCCGGATTGATCAACTGGCCAGAGAGCTGAAAATCGGCGTCGGAAAAAGTTATCTGATCGTCAACCAGGTCAAGGAGAAATTGTCTCCGGAAATTCTTCGCATGATCGAAGAAGCTGGCATTACACTGGCGGGCGTCATTCCAGATAACCGGGATATCTATTCCTACGATCTGAAAGGTCAGCCCACCGTAGCCATTCCGGCGGAAAACCCCGCTATCCAGGCTGCTTATAAAATATTCGAAACCATTATACAATGACACCTTTATGAAAGCGAATACGCTTCCCGTGGTCGTCTTTCGCCACGGGACGATATTTCAGGGACTTTGCAAGTCCATCACCTACATCGGTCTTCATAGGGATCCATATGAAAAAAACAGGCTTTTTGTATGACGACAGGTATCTTCATCATGACACCGGGCCTTATCATCCCGAAGCTCCGGATCGTCTGTCCGCAATTTTTTCAGGATTGGAACGCGCAGGGTTGCTGTCCAAAGTGATGCGCCTTGATGCGTGTATGGCCGAAATGAAATGGATTGAAGCGGTTCACGACAGATCTTATATTGAGCGTTTCAAGTCCGTCTGTCAGGCAGGAAAAAGCACTTTCGAATGCGAAGACAATCAGTTGTGTTATCAGACGTATGACATTGCCCGCCTGGCGGTAGGAGGGGTTTTAAACGCCGCGAAACAGGTAATGGACGGCGTTCTCGACAATGTATTCTGCGCTGTCAGACCTCCAGGTCATCATGCGGAAGTGGATCGGGCTATGGGATTCTGCTATTTTAACAATATCGCCATCGCCGCCCGGTATATTCAGAGTGAATGGGGCGTCAAGCGGATAGGCATCATGGATTTCGATGTGCATCACGGAAACGGCACGCAGAATATCTTTGAATCGGATCCAACAGTTTTCTATTATTCCATTCACGAACACCCGTCTTTCGCCTTTCCAGGTACAGGCAGGGCTTTTGAAAAAGGGTCTGGAGATGGTGTTGGATTTACGCGAAATTATCCGATTCTGCCGGGTCAGGGCGATGATGAATACATATCCGTGATGGACGATGATTTTACACCGCTGATGGATCAGTTCGCCCCGGAAGTCATGCTGGTATCCGCAGGATTCGACGCCCATATAGATGACGATATGTCTGGCATCAGCCTTTCGACCGATGGTTTTACATATGTCATGGAACGCATCGTTGATATCGCCAACAAATATTCCGGCGGTAGAATCATTTCGGTTCTGGAAGGCGGATATTCTTTGAAACGACTCCCGGAACTGGTCAGCAATCATATTGAAATTCTGTTGAGAGATTGATGCCATTCACTGGCATCGAGATTCAGATCATTTTCCGTCCTTTATACACTGGAGGCCATTATGTTTGTCAGTAGATCCATGACCCAGAAAGTTGTCACCATCAGTAAAGATACCGATATTCTTACGGCAAAAGAACTGATGGAGCAGCATCAGATCCGTCATCTGCCGGTGGTCGAACCTGACGGTCTGTTGATAGGGATGCTTACGGACCGCGACCTGCGCAGCGCGCTTCCCTCTACATTTTACAGGGCTGAAAAACCGCCGGAAAAGGCGCCGGCAGTTCCATCCATCAAAGTCAAGGAAATCATGAGTCAGAATCTGGTCACGCTTTCGCCGATGGATACCATTCAGGATGCGCTGTTGTTGATTCAGAAAACGCGTGTCGGGGCTTTGCCAGTAATTGATGGCAAAGGCAATTTGATAGGTATCGTTTCTGTCCGTGATCTGCTGAGAGCCTTTATCAATGTTCTGGGTATCGGTCAGCCCGGTACATTGTTATGTGTTCTGGTCGAAGAAAAAATTGGACAGTTGAAAAAAATTGTGGATATCATCACCGAAGAAAAGATATCTTTTGGAAGCGTACTGGTGGCGCGTTACTGGGAAGAAGGCAAGCGGGCGGTATTTCCCTACCTCCTGACCAACAATGTCGTCACGGTTAAAAAGAAACTGAAAGAAAATGGTTATACCCTGTTGGATCCTATGGAATGGTATTTGGACCAACTTCCCAAAACCGATCCCAAAAATGCTGCGGCATCCTGACGTTCACATGTCCGAATATTCCGCACTTCATGTGTCCGCTCCTTGTGACGAGCTTTTCATCTATTATCTGGAGGGATCGTTGAAAAACGATCCCCTGGGATTGCTCAATTTCATTGGTAACTGGCAGGAAGACGGTTTTACGTTTTTATTTTTCTCCAGTCCCGCCATGGATCAGGTACAGCGGTTGACATCCGCTGCGGATGGACTGAGATTTATTGACCAGTATCAGATGTCATATCAGGACTGGGTCGGTGAAAAGCTGGCGCCTTTTCATACAAAGTTACTGTCCGTGTCGCCCCCCTGGTCACCGTTCCCCCCAGAACCAGACAAAAAGCAGATAATACTGGATCCAGGTGTCGTTTTTGGCGCTGGAAGTCACCCCACAACCCGAAATTGTCTGGAAGCCATCGAGTGCGCATGGCAGTTTCGCTCAGTAACATCGGCACTGGATTTGGGAACCGGCACAGGAATTCTCGCCATTGCAGCGGCATGTCTGGGATGCGCTCATGTTCTGGCCGTGGATATCAACCGTCTTGCCGTACAAACCACTTTACGGAACATACGGCTGAATCGGCTTGAAAATCGTATTCTGGCCGTCCAGTCAAGTGCAACTGATTGTTTACACTGGTATTCCGATCTTCTGATTGCCAATATTCATTACGATGTGATGAAACAGCTTGTCCGCTCGGATGGTTTCTTGAAACATCACATGTACATTCTGTCGGGGCTGCTCCGAAGTGAGGCGGCCGATATCGAAAGTCAGTTGAAACACCTTCCATTGATCCTCATGCAGAAATGGGATCAGAATGGCATCTGGTTCACGTTTTGGTTTGTCCGAAAGTATTGAACTTTCCGTAAACCAAAGTCACTTTACAGGACGGATATGTCATGAAAATCACATGCTGGGGATCAAGGGGGTCCATATCGGTTTGTGGCGCCGAATATTTCAAATATGGCGGCGATACCACCTGCATCGAAATCCGTACGCAGAGTGACGATATCATCATCATTGACGCCGGAACCGGTATCCGCAGGCTCGGAAACCGGCTCCTGGAAGAAAATCGTCTTAAATACCACTTTATTTTTACCCATGCCCACTGGGATCACCTGATGGGGTTTCCGTTCTTCAAGCCATTATATGTCAATGGCGTTCAGCTTCATATGTATCGCTGTCCGTTTAGAAGTGATTTTGTCGAAACCATATTGTCCAAAGTCATGACGCCTCCATATTTTCCAATCCGCTATGTGGATATCCAGGCGGAAATTTTATATGAAGAAGCCTGTCCCACGCAATTTGCCATCGGCTCCGCGACCGTAATGCCCATCCCTTTGAGCCATCCCAACAGAGGCAGCGGGTATAAGTTTATCGAAAACGGACGGACGTTTGTTTTCTTGACCGACAATGAATTGGGATATATCCATCCCGGCGGACTTTCGGCGGACGCATACCAGAATTTTTCTGAAAACGCCGACCTGCTGATTCATGACGCGGAATACACTCCGGAAGAATATCATTACACCATCACCTGGGGACATTCAGCGTATCCGGACGTTCTCAAACTGGCGACGGAAGCCCATGTGAAAACGCTGGGCCTTTTTCACATCAATCAGGAACGATCCGATCAGCAAATGGACGATATCGTAACAGATTGCCGCATCAGACTTGACCAACAGGGGTCCCTCACAAGGTGTATCGCCATCGCCAGGGATATGAGTTTCGAACTGTGATGTTCTCGTAAAAAGTCGAATTACAATAACAACCCAATATATAACCAGTTTTTACTGTAACCTGAACTTTGTTGTCATGGGCGAAAACGGCGGGAGGCCCCTTGAGAGTTATCGGAGACATCACGGTTTAGAAGCGCCTGTTTTTGTTTTTCTTTCTTTAAGGCATTTTTTTCACAAAACACGGCTGCACCGCTGTCCGGATCTATACCGGCGTGATATATGAGAGTGGAAATAGTGGACGGTGTTGGTGTGAATATCTGCACCTGTTCCGGAACAATTTTCAGATAGCGTAAAACAAAAGCCCTTAAGCGCTGCATATGAGTCTGGGTACACCCAGGGTGTGCGGCCATCATGTAATAAGTCAAATAAGTTTGTCGGCAGGATGTCGCGGCAACTTGCTGACGGATATGGTCGAACAGACGCTTGAATGTCTGCAATAGTTCCGGACCTGGTTTTCCCATCCGGGCGAGAACATCGGCTTCCGTATGTTCCGGCGCTATTTTCATCTGCCCCGATGTGTGATGTTCAATGACATCGGTCAAATATCGTTCTCCAAATACCCTGTCCGCGAGAATCAGGTCGTAGCGAATCCCTGAAGCCACAAAGACGCGGCGAACCCCATCCATATTCCGAATGGCCGCCAGAAGTCGTATCTGTCTGCCATGATTGACACCAAGTCTTTCACACACATGCGGATACAAACAGCGTTTATCCAAACACGCTCCTTTTCTCTGTTTTTTCTGGCATTCGATCCCATACATATTGGCGGTCGGACCGCCAATATCTGAAATAATCCCCTTAAATTCAGGATGGGTTTTAATGTGGTTGACTTCGGCCAGTATAGACTTTTCACTGCGGCTCTGAATCGTTCTGCCCTGGTGAATGGCAATGGCGCAGAAGTTACATTCTCCATAGCATCCCCTGTGGGTGACAATGGAGAAGCGAATTGTTTCGAGCGCGCGAACCGTCCCCTGTTTTCGATAATATGGATGTAACTCACGTTCGTACTTCAGATCATAAACCGCATCCAGTTCCGATGGCGACAGTGGAAACGCAGGAGGGTTGTGAATCAACCAGCGCCCCGCGTGTTTCTGGCAAAGACCGCTGGCGGTCAAGGGATCGTTGTTGCGATAAAAAAGCTGAAACATCCGGGAAAACGCCACCGGATCATCGCATACCGTCTCATAGGGATCCAGCCTCAGATAGTCGGGAGGCGGGGTATTGGAAATATGACAGACACCCCGCACTTCCGCACAGGATTCTCCGCAACGAAGCCGTTCCGCCAGCGCCAACACCGTGTACTCTCCCATGCCATATACGAGAATATCAGCCCTGGCATCCAGAAGAATAGACCTGCGGATGGTACGCGTCCAGAAATCGAAATGGGGGATTCGCCGAAGACTGGCCTCGATACCGCCAAGAACAATTGGAGCAGTGGATTTAAAAAAACGGCGAATTAAATTGGCATAAACAATAACAGCCCGATCCGGCCTGCGCGTATTCATACCGCCGGGCGTATAGTCATCCTGTTTTCGGCGTTTTCCGGTTGCCGTGTAATTGGCCACCATGGAATCAACGCTCCCGGAAGTAACCCCCCAAAACAGAAGTGGTTCTCCCAGTCGAGCGATATCTTTTTCGGAATGGATATCCGGCTGAGCGATAACACCAACCCGATATCCATGCAGGGCCAACATGTTGCCAATGACGGCGACACCGATAAACGGACTGTCCACATATCCATCGCCGGTAACCAAAATGACATCAAATTGACGCCATCCCAGCGCATGAGCTTCTTCTAGCGTTACAGGCAAAAACATGCAGATTCCTGAAATCTTGAAGGTCCGAAAAAACGGTAAAACCGTTTATTTGACGGACAACACCGGACAGTGGGCTTTCAGAACGACATATTGAGCCGTCGAACCAAAGACGAGCTTACCCACTTTGGAGCGCCGTCGTACGCCAATAACAATGAGATCAATATGGTGTTCTTCTGCATATTGAACCAGATCTTCTCCGGCTTCGAGGCCACGAACCAGTATATGAGATTCACATGTAATTCCAGATTCCTGGACCTGCGCTTTCACATAATCCAGTTCTTTCTCCTTATTGATGAAATCCTGACGCGGCACATCCGGCCCCCCCATCATGGACTGTACTATATACACCTCTGCCTGAAACACGCCTGCATATTGCACGGCAAGTCTCAGAGCCTCATTTGAAACATTGCTTCCATCGAATGCAACCATGATCTTCATAAGCTAATTATATCCTCCTGAAGTTTGATGCCCTCGTAAAAAGTCGAATTTCGGACGGCTTTGTAAAAAGTTCGCAGGCAAGGCGCGCAAATCCTGAGGAGTGAGGCGTACTTATGGTACGCCGCAACGACGAAGGATGCAGCGCAACGCAGCATCCGGACTTTTTACGAAGCCGTCAAGTTTGACGACTTTGTAAAATGGCCGCATTATGCGGACAGCATATCAAAAAACTTGCCATACGCGGCTTCATCCAGAGGTTCAAAACCCGCATTATCAGATTTGGCGACACCGGTGCTTCTGGATTTGACAAGACATTTCGCACCACAAGCACTGCATTTGACCTCGACAGACCACTGATCATTTGTTACTTCTGGCAATTCTATGAGTGACTGACAGCGAGGACACTTGGTCGTATTCTTACGTCTGCTCATAGATTCATGTTTAGATTCTGAAACCATGTCGGGTTGTTGTCGAATTTCAGGTATCGCTTCAAGAACAGGATGGGGCATTTCGGGAATAACCGCTTGAGATTCTATAGGAGGCGTCGTTGCAGCAGATTCTGCAGACGCCAACTGCGGCTGAATATTCAATGCTTCAGAAGACGCAGTATCGCGGGCCTCTGGATGAATGACCGTCATAATAGCCTTCCGTATCCGCTCGTTGTCATCCCCCCCCCCCAGAGAGCGAAATCGTCCGAGGTCTTCTTTGGAAAGCGTCAGTTTGACCTCCACGGTGTGAGAATTCAACAAAGCGGTCTGCAATTCTCCGAGCGCGGAAGCAATAGCGGCCATATGAGATGCAGCTTCCTGAAGTTGAACCTGCAACTTACTGATTAAATTTATTGCAGGCAATGTTTGACCTTCATACAATACCTTTGCATCTGCAAGATTGATGATACTCATGACATCCCTCCCCCTGAATGCTGATAACCGTCCGGATTGTTCGGAACATTTTATTTACTACCATGTAATATATCGGATAATTTCAATAAAGTATATATTAAAATGCAGGGAAGGAAAGCGTTCTGATACATCCATTACCACACACACTTATCGCATTGCATCCTTACAGCGATAGTGATATGAGAAATCATACGCTTTCCATGTATATTCAGGCGCCAATCATCCTGGAAATATGAATTTTCGATAGCAATGACCATTAAAAGACAAGATATCTCACACTAAAGAGGAGGACAGGATTATGGAAAACGGATTGACATCCATGGGGGTAATTCTGACAAAGCTTCAGGAACTTGTTACGTTTTACGGTTTGAAACTTTTAGGCGCGGTGGCCATTTTCATCATTGGAAAATGGGCGGTCAAAATGGCGATCAATCTGCTGAAACGGCTGATGATGAAAGGTGAAAAGGCAGACGTCACATTGATTTCCTATACAGGAAACGCGTTATACATAGCACTGATGGCATTTGTCGTCATTGCCGCCCTCAATCAGGCCGGTATTCAGACAGCCTCTTTCATCGCTGTTCTGGGTACTGCCGGTTTAGCCATCGGGTTGGCGCTTCAGGGATCGCTGGCCAATTTTGCCTCCGGACTACTGCTCATTGTTTCCCGGCCATTTAAAATCAACGATATTATCGAAGGCGCCGGCATCAAGGGAACGGTCAAGGAAATCAACATTCTCACCACCAAAGTGCTTGCAGAAGACAAGATTGTCATCATCCCCAATTCTAAACTGACATCGGACAATATCAGCAATTTCTCAGCACTATGACGAAAACTAAAGAGCCGGCACTGCAACAGCAATGCAGCACCGGCTACTTGGTTATCTCTTTACTTCAGACCTGCATCATCATTTTTTGGCTTTGGCATATCCAATAGACGTCAGAGCTTCTTCCATTTCTGTCAGCGTCATGGGATCATCAATGGTTGCCGGCAGCTTATACTCTTTGTTGTCGGCAATCTTCTGGATGGTGCCTCTCAGAATCTTCCCGGAACGCGTTTTGGGAAGCCGTTTGACCACCGTAGCGGTTTTAAACGAGGCCACCGGTCCGA
>JAJYBO010000242.1 GCA_021778975.1 Deltaproteobacteria bacterium | reverse complement strand
CGTCTTCAAACTGCTGTTCGATACTGTACGATATTTCGTAGATGGGCCGGCGGTGGTAGTGTGTGACGCTCATGCCGCGGCTGTTTTCAGAGGCGGTTGTCATGGTTTCATCCCGGTGAGCAGGTGCTGCCAGTGAGTGATATATTGTTCCACCGTCCGTTTCCATGTGAATTCCTGCGCCCGTCTTTTCTGGATGGCCGCTACAGTTTCCCGCTGTGACGGCGAAAGCCCCAATGCCCATTTCCAGGCGGCGACAATGGCGTCCACATCCAGAGGATCAACGCATGTTGCGTGCCGCGACCAGATTTCTCCGACGGATGAGGCGTTGCTGAGTATCATGGGGCATTCCGCGAAGGCCGCCTCGAACGGCGGATACCCAAAGCCTTCACACAGCGACAGGTAGGTGAAAACACCGGCGCGGTTGTAGGCGTCGGCCAGTTGCGCGTCGGAGATATTTTGCCGCCACTCGCATTTGCCGGTCGTTTGCAGCGCCATTATGCGTCGAACGATATCATCGCTCAACCATCCCTTTCCGCCCACAATGTTGAGGCGAGGCGCCGCATCCCCCTGTTCGCCAAGCAGTCGTTCATAGGCATCTAAGAGTGTGGAATAGTTCTTGCGCGGCTCGATGGCGCCGACGGCGAGAATGGTGTTTTGCGGGGAGAGGCGGGGGGGGGAAGACCGTGTTGCTTCGGCGGATACGCCGTCGTATATCATGACAGCTTTGTGCGCCAGGTGTGGCCATTTGTTCTGGAATTCATGCAGGGTGGCGTTGCTGGTGCAGACCAGGCTGTCGCACATGTGTGCTGTTTTGGACAGAAGGGCCGCCTCTTTGAATGCCAGTTGTCCGGCATGAAAGCATTCGTTGAAGCACAACAGGTCATGGACCGTGACAACATGCACTTTGGCGCGGGATGGAAATACATGATAGAACGCGCCGAATGCCACATCCACTGGTGGAAGCAGGTATCCGAAAAGCCGTGCGAGCGGTGTGTGACGCAATCGCCAGGGGAATCGCCGTGTTAGCCGTGTTGCTCTGGCGGGGAGTTTTTCGAGGGATGCAGCCGACTCGTTTTGGGTCATCACCACATAGACATGGTCAATCTGATTCAGAATGTCGGCGTCAGAGAAAAGTGACCCCAGAAACCCGCGGGTAAATCTTCCGCTTCCCGCCGAAGATGACAGCATGTCCGCCTGGATGGATATGCGCAGTCGAGTCATATGTGCTTCGGCGGTTTTTGCCAACGGTTCTGTCTCCTGTGAAGAGGAATAACGTTAAAATCTAAAATCGCCATCTTATCGTAACTCTGACGGATTCTCAAGGAGGTTTTTGGATGGTTTGGCACTGTATTCTTTTAAAAAAACTTGAATATATCATGACGATATAATAATAAGGCAGTCATTACTCGTTTTGATAGTGGACACTGACATTGAGGGTTGCCTATATGAAAACAGCCTTGATTATCGGGGTGGCGGGGCAGGACGGGTCGTATTTAGCCAGGCTGCTTTTAGAAAAAGGATACCGGGTGGTGGGGACGTCTCGGGATGCGCAGGTCTCTCCTTTTCATAACCTGGTGCGTCTGGGCGTCCGCGATTGTGTGGAAACCGATTCCATGGCGGTGAACGATTTTCGCAGTGTCATTCAGGTACTCAAACGGGTTCAGCCCGATGAAATCTACAATCTGGCGGGGCAAAGCTCTGTGGGTCTCTCCTTTGACCAGCCGGTGGAAACCTTTGAAAGCATCGGCATTGGCGTGTTGAACCTTCTGGAAGGCGTGCGGTTTTTAGAGATACCGGCGCGGATTTACAACGCGGGTTCCAGTGAGTGTTTCGGCAATGCAAACGGTCAGGCGTCCGATGAGAAAACGCCGTTTCGCCCCCGAAGTCCTTATGCCATGGCCAAGGCGGCCGCCTTCTGGGCGGTGACAAATTACCGGGAGGCGTACAACATCTTCGCCTGTTCAGGAATTTTGTTCAATCATGAATCCCCCCTTCGTCCCGGGCGGTTTGTCACCCGAAAGATCATTCGAGCGGCCTGTCGGATTGCCTGCGGTCATAAGGAAAAGCTTTTTTTGGGCAATATTGATATTCAGCGGGATTGGGGCTGGGCGCCAGATTATGTGGACGCCATGTGGCGGATGCTTCAGCAGCCTGTTCCCGATGACTTCGTGATTGCCACCGGAAAAACCTGCGCGCTGGAAGATTTTGTGCGTCTGGCGTTTTCACAGCTTCGTCTGAACTGGAAGGATCATGTCGAGTCTCGCTCAGAGCTGTTGCGTCCGACGGATATCATGGTCAGCCGGGCGAATCCGGCCAAGGCCGAAAGTGTGCTTGACTGGCGGGCGACCTGCGATGTTGAAGATGTGGTGCGTCTGATGGTGGCCTCTGAAAAGAAATCGTTGTCAGATGCAGGGATGTAAGATGCAGGGATGTAAGATGCAGGGGCGATCCTGCCAGGATGGTTATTCCATGAGTCTATTTGAAAAATACGGATATGGGGTGTATCGAGGAGGGGTGCTGCGATGATTTCCGTCGGAATGATACGGAATGTCTGGTCGTTTCGCGATTTCATATGGAGTTCGGTGAAACGGGAATTCCAGGCCCGATGGATCGGCACTCAATTTGGTTTTTTTTGGATTCTGGCGCAGCCGTTGGCTACCATTCTCATTTTTACGGTGATTTTTGCTCAGATCATGAAGCCCAGTCTGCCCAATCATTCATCCCGCTTCGCGTATTCCATCTATCTGTGTTCCGGGGTTCTGACCTGGAACCTTTTTGCGGAGATATTGGGCCGCAGCGTCAATATTTTTGTCGAGAACGCCAATTTACTGAAAAAAGTGAATTTTCCCAAGCTCTGTCTGCCCATCATTGTGATTTTGTCGAGTGTGATCAATTTTGCTATTGTGATGACGATTTTTGTCGGGTTCATGCTGATTGTCGGTGCGTTTCCGGGATGGGTGATTCTGGTTGCGCTGCCGGTGTTTGCGCTTCAGATATTGTTCACCATCGGTCTGGGGGTGTTTCTGGCCACCATCAACGTGTTTTATCGCGATGTGAATCAGACCGTTCAGGTGGTGTTGCAGTTCTGGTTCTGGCTGACGCCCATCGTATATGTGCCGACGACACTGCCCAGAATTGCCGCTGACATCATGGCGTGGAATCCGATACAGGTGTTTGTTCGTGCGTATCATACAATTTTTCTTGAACACATGCTGCCGGATCCGATGACATTCATCTATCCGGTGGTTTTGGCGGTTGTCATGGTTTTTCTGGGGTTGTTTGCGTTTCGTAAACTTCAGGGGGAAATTGTGGATGAATTGTAGTCAGGGGGCCTGACTTTTTGCCCCCTGTCATGGAAATGTCATGGATGGGGCAACCTTGTTGAGGGGGGCAAGGGGGTGTTCTTTCTCAAAAGGTACAGTCTATGTTGGAAATCATCTAATGGCAGATGGCGGAAAATGCTGCATGGGTTGAAAGGTTTCTGAAATGATCAATGGCGTCATCGCTCAAAAACTGCAAAATCTGGATGCTGTTCTGGTTGACCTGCGCTCTCTTGGTTGCCTGAAGGTTCAGGAACTGGAGCAGGACTGGCGTACCAAAAGAGCTGTGGAGCGAAGTCTGCAAATCCTGATTGAAATCGTGATTGATGTTTGCCAGCGGATCCTTTCGCTTGAGAGCCAGGCGCCGGCGGCAACCGGCAGGGATGCCCTGGATCGGGTCATCCAGATGGGAATTCTTGGCAGACATGACGCCTACTCGAAAATGGTTCAATTTCGCAATTTTGTGGTGCATCGTTACGAGCGTGTGGATAATGCGATTCTGGTGGATATGGTGAATCGGCGGCTGGTGGATTTTGAGCAGTTTCGTAATGAAATTCTGGCGTAT
Organism: Deltaproteobacteria bacterium; assembly: GCA_021778975.1. Lineage (GTDB taxonomy): Bacteria > Desulfobacterota > Desulfobacteria > Desulfobacterales > Desulfatirhabdiaceae > RAAP-1. Next base: position 371 of record JAJYBO010000242.1, on the reverse strand, counting down.
ATCCGAAGGGCGATCCATGACGATTGACTGGCGTGCGATATCGCAATGTATGTCGTTGAACAGGAATGTTGTGGCGGCCTGGGTTTTCGGTTCGGCTCAGGAAGGGATCATTCGTATTGGCGGCGATATTGATATCGGGGTTCTGTTTGACAGAAAGCCTTCGCTGGATGAGCTGGTTGACCTGCGGATATGTCTTCAAAATGCATTGACATACGACGATATTGATCTGGTGGTTTTAAACGATACATCGCCCATCCTGCGTTTCGAGGCGGTTTCCGGCCGGCCGGTTTATGTCACCGACAGGGTATGTCGCGCCGCCTTTGTATCGTTGACCGCGCGTGAATATGAAGATGAAATGGCGCAATGGCGCA
>JAJYBO010000241.1 GCA_021778975.1 Deltaproteobacteria bacterium | reverse complement strand
ACATGATGCCCTCGTAAAAAGTCGAATTTCGGACGGCTTTGTAAAAAGTTCGCAGGCAAGGCGCGCAAATCATGAGGAGTGAAGCGTACTTATGGTACGCCGCAACGACGAAGGATGCAGCGCAACGCAGCATCCGGACTTTTTACGAAGCCGTCAAACATAGGAAGTCAGGAAATCAAGAGTCGGTTTAAAATCAAGTTTTTTCTGTAACCGTCAAATGTTGAACGATCAGCGCATCAATCAGCCGGGGCAGCGGCATGGGTGTCAAGCCTGCGATATCCACGTTTTCCTGAGAGAGTGGAATCAGAATTTTCCGGGCGGCGCAGCCTGCAATCGCCGCTGCAATGCCAGGAGTGACTTCCCCCATCATGGCATTCGCCAGAATGATGCTGAGTGGGCCGACAATGACATCCACCCGCTGGACAGTCTGCATGATGGCATTTTCGCCGGTGGCGCCCCGGTTGGCTCTGGCTTTCAGCATTTGAGATGTTGCAATGGCATTGGTGCCCAGCGCAACGATTTCGATGGATTCTTCAAAGGTTTCTTTCAGCTTTTTGATGATAGCGCTGCCGATGCCGCCGCCCTGACCATCTATGACACAGATACGTTTCATGAATTCTGCTCCGCATTCAGAGTTTCGATGTTTTGATGCGCTTCTGGCGTTCACGTTTTGAAAGACGCCTGGAAGGCCCTTTCTTGCGGGTGGTCGGAACCCAACCGCTGTTCTCATCTGCCGGCGCTTCTTCATCCGGCTGGCAGGCCATCATGAGCTTGTACTCGAACACCGGTGAATCTATCGTGACACATCCGAAACCAGCGGCATGCCGGGCCACATCCCGGTCGGAAGACACCACAACGGCTTTATCCCTTTCTGTTTCCGCCATTCGCTTGATCACCGTGTCCGCCAGTTCTCCGCACCGTGAAAATATAACATTGACCCCGCGGATGCAATCTCGCGGCGGACAGTCACAAACGGCTCTGGAGCCATCGAACACCACGGTGATCCGGTGGTGTTTGATGCTGCGATATGCGGCCAGCATGTCTATCAGGGCGTCTCTGCCGGCCTGAAGGGTTTTCCGGTCGAGCATTGCCAGACGGTCGGACTGACGGATCAGGTTGTAACCGTCAATAATGATATGGACAGACACCCTGTACGCCGCCGCTTCAGGATTTTTTCAACAGAGCGATGAGCCGTTCCAGATCGTCGCTGTTGTAAAATTCGATTTCCAGGCGGCCTTTTTCGCCGTGGCGTTTGATCTGGACGCGCGTTCCGATATTCAAAGAAAGTTCATCGGCCAGCCGGTTCAAATAAATTTCATCGGAGGTAAGTGGCGGTTTCTCCGTTTCCGTTGTGCGCGCTTTGAGCTGTTTGATCAGGTTCTCGGTTTCACGAACCGAAAGCCCTCTGGTGACAACCGCCTTCCAAGCGGCATTCTGCTGCGCAGCGGTGTCTGCGGCCAAAAGCGCCCGTGCATGCCCCATACTGATCTGCTCATCCAGGATGCTGGCCCTGATCGGTTCGGGAAGCTGGCGAATCCTCAAAAAATTGGCAATAGCAGGCCTGCTTTTTCCTACCCGCGCAGCAACCTCTTCTTGCGTCAGACCGAATTCGGTCATCAGCCGGTGGTAGGCTTCGGCTTCTTCGAGCGCATTGAGGTCTTCCCTCTGGATATTTTCGATGATCGAAAGCTCTAAAAGCCGGGCGTCCGGCACATCTCGAATAACAACAGGAATATGACTCAACCCGGCCATTCTGGCGGCCCGGAGACGTCTTTCGCCCGCGACAAGCTCAAAACCCGTATCTGCTGCTCTGCGAACAATCAGGGGTTGCAGCACGCCCTGCTCCTGAATGGAACGGCTGAGTTCCTCCAGTTCTTCCGGCTTGAAGCGCATGCGGGGTTGAAACGGGTTGGGATAAATCTGATCTATATCACAAGAAAGATATTCGCCGCTTTCTGCATCGGAAAATGCCAGTTCCGGAATCAAGGCTTCGATACCTCTTCCCAGCGCCATTTTTTTCCGCTTTGTAGAGGGTGTCTCATCGCAAGGTATGTGGGGTGTCATGAAATCATCTTCGGGAGCTTATAACTGGGAAAAGTGAATGTAAAAGACTGTTCATTTGGCTTTAACAGGAACAGCGAATCAGCTTCGGGAAGTTGCCAGCAGTTCTCTGGCCAGTTCCATATAACTGACAGCGCCTGGGGAAGACGGATCATAGGTGATCACGGGCTTTCCGAAGCTGGGCGCTTCGCCCAGGCGGACATTGCGGGGAATGACCGTTTTGAACACCAACTCTTTAAAGTATTTCCTGGCTTCATCCATCACCTGTCCGGACAGATTGGTGCGTTTGTCGAACATGGTCATCAGAACGCCTGCCAGCTTTAGACGGGTATTAAGCCCCCGCTTGATGCGTTTCATGGTTTCTAAAAGCTGCCCGACCCCTTCGAGTGCATAAAATTCGCATTGCAGCGGTATCAGCAACGCATCGGCCGCGGTCATTGCGTTCACGGTCAGAAGACTTAAGGAAGGCGGGCAATCTATAATGATAAAATCATAATCAGAGGCGACCGTTTCGAGAAAACGTTTCAGAACGGTTTCTCGATGTTCGCTGGAAGCCATTTCAATTTCAAAACCGATCAACTCGACACGGGCAGGGATGATTTTTAGAAGTTTGACCCCGCTGTCTATCGTGACATCCGCGGCGAAAGCCCTGCCGATCAAGCCGTGATAGAGGCTTTGGCCCAGAGATGACTTGTTAATACCGACGCCGGTGGTGGTATTGCCCTGGGGATCGCAGTCCACCAGAAGAATTCTTTTATCCAGCAGTGCAAGCGCGGCCGATAGATTGACCGCGGTCGTGGTTTTGCCCACCCCGCCTTTTTGATTCGCTATACATATTGTGGTTGCCATAGTGTGGAGAAGGTATCATAAAAATTGCTGTTTGAAAAGTCTAACCGAATATGTCATGGTAATAAAAGCAGTATTGATTCACGGAGGGCGTTACCTTATGAAAAAGACAATTCGTATATGGGCGTGGCTGATGATTCTGCTGACCATCGTTCCGCAGGCTTCACTGGCCATTACAATTCAAGAAGAAGAAAAATTATCTCGAGAATTCATGCGAGAAATCAATAAACAATATGATATCATTCAAGATTCCGTTATCACCAACTATGTGAACCACGTCGGGCAAAAAATCCTTAAAGTGGTGCCGCCACAACTGTTCCATTATCATTTTCATGTCATCAACCAGGATGTTTACAACGCATTTGCAGGCCCCGGCGGCCAGATATTCATCAACAGCGGTCTTTTCGAGGCGCTGGACAGCGAAGAAGAACTGGCAGGCATCCTCGGACACGAAATTTCCCACGTAGTCTGCCGACACATTTCCCAGCAGATCGAGCAGTCCAGAAAAATCGGCATTGGAACCCTTGCCGGCGTCGCCGCAGGTGTTTTACTGGGAGCGACCGGTTCGGGTTCGGCTGCCGGCGCCGCCATTGCCGGCACCATGGCCGCAGGGCAATCGCTCATACTGGCCCACAGTCGGGAAGATGAAATGCAGGCGGATCAAAGAGGCGTCGTTTTTTTGACCAGGGCCGGATATAATCCCAAGGGCTTGCTGACCTCCCTTAACAAAATACGCGGCAAACAGTGGTTCGGCAAAAAGCAGATTCCCACATACCTGATGACCCACCCGGCCATTGAAGACCGTATCGCCTATCTTTCCAACTGGATCGGCGCCAACGCCGCCACCATTGATAAGATTCCCATCCGCCCCCCTTCTACGTTCAACTGGGTGCATACGCGTCTGATCGGCATGTATGGCGATGAAGACATGGCTTTCAAGAAATACAGCGCCGAAGTCGCTCAGAATCCAGATGATCTTCTGTCGCAATACGGGTATGCACTGGCTCTGGAACGAAAAGGAGACCGGAACGCCGCCATGAAGCATTTCAGAATCGTTCTGCAAAAACGGGCGTTCGATCCGATGGTGTTGACGGATCTCGGCAGATCTAATTTCCAGGATGGCCGCTACGCCGAAGCGTCCAAGATACTTCAAGGGGTGCTGGATATCACGCCTGAATATTCGGAAGCGCTCTACTACGCAGGCAGATCCGACATCGAACTGGGCAGGTATCCAGAGGCGGTGCGTCTTCTGACATCGTTGCTCCGGGGAAACCCCGATTACACCAAAGCTCTTTATTATATGGGAAATGCCTACGGCGCGCAAAACAACATCCCGGAATCCTGCTATTATCTGGGGCTTTATTA
>JAJYBO010000031.1 GCA_021778975.1 Deltaproteobacteria bacterium | reverse complement strand
TACTTATGGTACGCCGCAACGACGAAGGATGCAGCGCAACGCAGCATCCGGACTTTTTACGAAGCCGTCCAAGCTGATAAACCATCATTTTTCGGTTTTTAAATCGGTTTTGATATCCGACTTCTTTTTAACCCGTTCGATAAGCTGCGCGGGGGAACTCTTCTCCAGAATCTGATCGAACTGAGAACGGTAATTTTTGATCAGACTGATGCCCTCGATACTGACATCGTATATCCGCCACTTGCCGCCATCCTGAAGCATCGCATATACAACCGGAATATTGGTGGGCTTTCGCAGGATTTGGGTTTTTACAATGGCTTTGCCACTGGCGATCATATCCTGGCTCAGAAACTGAACTGTTTCATCGCCTTTGTATTCTCCCTGAACCTTCTCGATGTAGGTATTGTTGAGAAGGTCGCCGAAGACTTTTACGAATTCTACCTGCTGCTGCGGACTGAAAGACTTCCAGTTAAACCCCAGCGCCAGCCGGGACATTATCTTGTAATCAAACACCTGATTGGTAATCTGAGCAATTCTATCCCGCTGCTGTTGTCTCATGTTGGGATTTTTATATTGTGGATCTCTTAAAATTCCGACCACCTGTTCGATCGGCGCTTTCAGGTCATCCATTGGCGACGACGCTTGAGACACACAGGGCCGCGCCAGCAGCGCCGTCATAAAAATCATACACCACACAAAACGTATTCGCACCTTAAACATTTTTCACCTCTCTGTAAGCCATCCCGTTGGTTGAAATGGCTATTTTGACATGATACTCCCAGCACGCTGTCTCAACCTTGCGCAAGAGGATGCCGATTGATTTTTTCACCCTGGGTGATGTAGTATAACCCGCATGGATTGTCAATTATGAACATAGGAAATGTCACGCTTTCAAGCCCCACGGTGCTGGCGCCGCTGGCAGGCGTCACCACCCCGCCGCTGCGGCTGATCGCCAAAGACAACGGCTGCGGTCTGGTCTGCTCTGAAATGATCAGCGCCAACGGCCTGATCTATCATTCGGGCAAGACGCGCGACATGCTGCGCAGCGCTCCGGAAGAAAAGCCTCTGTCCGTTCAGATATTCGGCGCCGATCCTTTCATCATGGCGGAAGCCGCCGCCATGGTCGAGGCCTCCGGCGCGGACATTCTGGATATCAATTTCGGATGCGCCGTCAAAAAAGTGGTCAAGACCGGCGCAGGCGCCGCCCTGATGCGGGATGATTTCAGGGCGGAAGCCGTTATCCGTGCTGTCAGGGACGCCGTCCGCATTCCTCTGACCATCAAGATCCGCACCGGATGGGAACCTTCCGGAAAACAGGCCGTCGGTATCGCGAAAATGGCGGAAGACGCGGGTGTCAACGCCATCGCCGTCCATCCCCGCACAGCCCGGCAGCTTTTTCAGGGAAAGGCGGACTGGGCTGTGATCGCCGGGGTCAAACGCGCCGTTTCCATTCCCGTCATCGGAAACGGCGACATCACCTCGCCGCAGGACGCCGTCGCCATGTTCAATCAAACCGGATGCGACGCCGTCATGGTCGGCAGACACGCCATGGGCAATCCGTGGATTTTTTCACAGATCGACGCGCTGCTGCATGGTCGGGAAATTCCGGTGGTGCATATTGCCAGAAGACGCGAAACAATGATAAGGTACGTCAAGGCGTCTGTCTGTTATCTGGGCGAAAAACCGGCCTGTCTCGCCATGCGAAGCCGGCTGGGGTGGTTCGTCAAGGGGCTGGACGGCGGCAGCCGCTTCCGGGAATCCATCAAGCACATATCAACCGAAGCGGACGCCATATCGCTGGTAGAAAACTTTATAACCCCATTGATCGGCTGATGCCTTGTACGCCGGCCGGTCACTTTGGGGGATTTCCAACAAAGAACACCCTGTGCTGAAATGCAGGGTTTATATTCCCCCCTTGAGGGGGGCCAGGGGAGTGTTCTTCTCCGAATGGTATATGCTTTGAAAATCACCTTAGGCAACTCACGCGAATTATTATACCGTAGGGGCGAACTTTGTGTTTGCCCTGAATCTCGTGTCGCCAGAGAGGGCGATCGCAAGGATCGCCCCTGCGAACCCGTATGATTTGACTTTTTACGAGAACATTATGTCTCATAATACTACAATTTCAAAACGCACACAGGAAATGACATCGTTCATCGCCATGGACGTCCTCGAAAAGGCCTGCGAAATGGAATGCAGCGGCCGGCACATCATCCACCTGGAAATCGGAGAGCCCGATTTCAATACGCCGGAATGCGTCAAGGAAGCCGCCTGCAAAGCCATCGCGGACGGATTCACCCACTATACTCACAGCCTGGGGCTGCTGGAATTGCGGGAAGCCATTTGTGAATATTATCACGCTACATACGGGGTATCGGTGGAACCGGATCAGGTGCTGGTGTCTTCCGGCACATCTCCGGTCATGTTCATGGTGTTCTCGGCGCTTCTGGAGGCTGGCGACGAGGTCATCATATCCGATCCACATTACGCCTGCTACCCGAATTTCATCAATTTCGTGCAGGGGGCGCCGGTGAGGGTGCCGGTCTATGAGGAAGACGGGTTCCAGTACCGGCCCGAGGCCATCCGTGAAAAAATCACCCCCAGAACCAGGGCCATTTTTATCAATTCGCCGTCCAACCCCACCGGCAATCTGCTTTCCGAAGACCGGATGCGGGCCATCGCCGGGTTTTCGCCCTGCATCGTTTCGGACGAGATTTATCACGGCCTGGTGTATGAAGGCAGGGAACACTCCATTCTGGAATTCACGGACAACGCCTTTGTCCTGAACGGCTTCTCCAAGCTCTATGCCATGACCGGCCTGCGGCTGGGATATGTCATCGCCCCCAAGGCCTACATGCGGGCGCTTCAGAAAATCCACCAGAATTTTTTCATATCCGCCAACGCCATGGTGCAAAAAGCGGGCATCGCCGCCCTGAAATACGCCGGCGACGATATCGTCCGCATGAAACGAATTTATGATGAACGCCGCAAATTCATGATCCGCAGGCTTCGGGAGATGGGTTTTGGCATCACGGTGGAGCCTACCGGCGCATTTTATGTGTTCGCCAATGCCCGCCATATTTCTCCGGATTCTTACCGGCTGGCGTTCGACATCCTCGAAAAAGCCTGTGTCGGCGTAACGCCCGGCATTGATTTCGGAGAAAACGGCGAAGGCTATCTGCGATTTTCCTACGCCAATTCCATCGAAAATATCGCCGAAGGTATGAACCGACTTGAACAATATCTGAAGTCAAGATATTGATGGAATCGCTTCTATGATCGTTCAATCCGCCGAATTCATCACCAGCGCCACACAGCCGTCGCAATATCCGCAGACCAGTTTGCCGGAGATAGTGTTCGCGGGCAAGTCGAATGTTGGCAAGTCGTCTTTGATCAATACGCTGGTCAACCGCAGACATCTGGTCAAAACCAGCACCACTCCGGGCAGAACGCAACTGATCAATTTTTTCAGCGTCAACGATGCGCTGATATTCGTGGATCTTCCCGGATACGGATACGCCAACGTCCCGGAAGCTATCCGGAAACGCTGGAAGCCCATGATCGAAACCTATCTGTCCGGACGCAGCGCCCTGAAAGCGGCGGTACTGATGATGGACATCCGCCGGATACCGGATGACAAGGATATTTACCTCATCGAATGGCTGGCGCATTGTCAGATCCCGGTCATTTACGTGCTGACCAAATCCGACAAACTGACCCGCAGCCAGCAGTTCCGCCAGTTGGCGCTGATCTCGAAAACCACCGGCATCTCTGAGAGCCGAATTATCCTGTTTTCCGCCAAAACCCGAACGGGCAGGGAAGACATCTGGAAAGCCATCGAAAGGATATCCCATGCCGGAGACTGCTGAACGGAATTTCAAAGCTGGATTTATCGCCATCACAGGGCCTCCGAACGTGGGAAAATCCACGCTGCTGAACCGGATGATCGGCCAGAAAATATCCATTACCTCCCGGAAGCCGCAGACCACCCGCAACCGTATTCAGGGCGTCGTGAACCGCCCCGGCGCGCAGATTGTCTTCATCGATACGCCGGGAATTCACAGGGCACAAAGCCCGTTGAACGCCCGGATCGTGGATACGGCGCTTTCGGCGATGGGCGATGTGGACATCGTTCTGCTGATGGTGGACGCCTCCTCTCCGGATGCGGAATCCGAAGCCTTGCTCAAAAACGCGTTGCAGCGCCAGAACCGGCCCGTCATTCTGGCGCTCAACAAAATTGATCTGATACCCCGGCAGGGACTTCTGGAGATGATTGATGGATGGGCGTCCGGATATCCGTTTCGAGCCGTCGTCCCGATTTCCGCCCATACCGGAGAGCAGGTGGAGACGCTGCTGGACGAGCTGATAAAACTGCTTCCGGAAGGGAGTGCGTTTTTTCCGGAGGAACATCTGACGGACTTGCCGGTGCGGTTCCTGGCCGGAGAAATTGTCCGTGAAAAAGTCTTCCGCCAGACAGGTGAAGAGATTCCCTACGCGGTGGCGGTTTCCATTGACTTATTCCGGGAAGACGCCAAAAAACCGGGCCTGACTCGAATCCACGCCACCATTCATGTGGAGCGGGATTCGCAGAAGGGCATCATCATCGGTAAACAGGGGAGTAAACTCAAACGCATCGGCGAAGACGCCCGCAAAGAGATTGAAGCCATGCTGGGATCCCATGTGTTTCTGAAACTCTATGTCCGCGTGGAAAAAAACTGGAGCCGCAACGCCCGCTCCCTGACAAAATTCGGTTACGAATGATCGTCTCGTTCCATCCATGTTTCGAGGGAGACTGCAACCGGCTTTGCGCCGGACGTCTCCCGGATGCGGGAGACCTTGCGTTCATCCGGTCGGCGGATGCCGTCATTCTGCCTCAGGGGTGCTCCGAGGCGCTGCACCGGATGGCCTATGAGCATTGCCCCCATGTGTTTCCGGATTACACCGCCAGATTCGGCTATCCCGGAAAATGCGGGCAGGCCCGGCTTTTCCGGGAGGCGGGCGCGGCGCATCCCGAAACCGTCGTCTTTGAAAACGCAGATGTCTATGAGCGCCATATCCGGGAATACGGCCTGCCGTTTTCATGGCCGATGGTGTTGAAGCAGGACTGGGGCGGCGAAGGCGACAACGTCCACCTGATACCGGACGCACCGGCGCTGGAGCGAACGCTCCGTCATGTCCGCGCCTGCGAGTCCACCGGTCAAAGCGGTTTTTTGCTTCAGGAATACATTGCTTCCGGCAACCGGTCGCTTCGGGTGGTGGCGATCCACCGTCATATGACATCCTACTGGCGGACGCACGACCAGCCGGGGCGATTTTACGCCAGTCTGGCCGGAGGCGCGCGCATGGACCGGAATTCGGACATGGGGTTTCAGTCGCTGGGGGTTCAGGCGGTTCAGGATTTCTGCGGGAAAACCGGCATCAATCTGGCGGGGTTTGATCTTCTGTTTCCGGAAACCGGAAATGCGCCGTCTCCACTGTTTCTGGAAATCAACTATTTTTTCGGCCGTCATGGGCTTGGAGGTTCTGAAGCCTACTACGCTCTTCTGGTGGCGCAGATTTGCCAATGGCTCTCGGATCGGGGGCTTTTATGACATCTTTTGAATGGAACCTGGAGAATGACGATATCCAGCGGGAACGCCGGAAAGCCAGAGAGCTGCGGGCCTCCCAGTGGTGGAAACGCCAGTGCGCCAAAGGGGTCTGCGCCTATTGCGGCCAGCCGACGGCCGCCGGCGAATTGACGATGGATCATATCGTGCCCATATCGCGCGGCGGCAGAAGCGCCAAAGGCAATGTGCGGCCTGTGTGCAAAGCCTGCAACACCGCCAAAAAGCAGAAACTCCTGATGGAATGGACGGACGGTCAGCCATGTGGATAAGCCCCCGGACCCTTCAGCAGCGCCTGTCGCTTTTTGTCCTGCTGCCGCTTACGGTGCTGCTGCTGGGGATGGGATTTTCCGGTCTGCTCTATGCACGGGGCAAGATTTTGGAGCAGTGGGGGGATGCCGCCATTTTGCGCCTTCAGCGCGCGGCGCATCAGGTGGACATGCGCCTGAACGCTCCCAAGCTCTGGCTGACCATGTACCATCAGATTTCGGACAAACCCTATGCGCAGGTGCTTCAGTCCGCCATCATCCGGCGGCTGAGAACCATGGATGGCATCACCGGCGTTCATCTGGTCTGGAATTCGCCACCCGCCTCCCCTGAAACACCGGCCGCCACGCCCGGTGCGGCATCTTCGCCGCCGATGCCGCCGTCCTGCTCGGACGGAAACATGATGGGCGCAAACGGCCGCCAAGGCATGGACATGCATCAGCCCGTCGCTGTCGAAGTATCCTCTCCCCGGGTCGCCGCCGATGACGGCGCCAAAACCGTTTCCTTTATCTCGGACATCAAAGACACCACCTGCCGGATCGACGGCCGCATCGAAGTGACCATGAGCCTGGATTATCTGACTGAAGTCGTCAAGTCGACCGGATGGTGGCAGAGCAACAAAGCTTTCCTGGTGGATATGAATGGGCGCATCCTGGCCGCCGCCACGCCGGGAAACCGAAAACTGCTGGGGGAAACCGGAGATGTCACAGAACTGAAAATCCTTCAGATGCTGAAGAAAGCGTCTCTGGGGATCGTCTTCAGATCACGGTTCCGGCCTGCCGAGGTCAGCGGATTTTACAGACTTCAGGAAGCCCCGTGGGCGCTGGTCATGATCGCCCCCGGCGATGAAATTCTGGCGCCGATCCGGACATTCCGCTTCTATTATCTGCTCGTCGGCGCCGGTTTTGTCTTGCTGATCGTTCTTCTCGTCCGTTGGGTCATCGGCAGAACCGTATCCGACATCAAGGAGGTATCCGGCGCCGCCCGGAGGCTCGCACTCGGCGATTTCAGCGGCGATCTGCCTGTCCGAAGCCGGGATGAGGTCGGTGAATTGACAGCCAGCTTCAATGCCATGGCGCACCAGCTCGAAGAACGGATGCAGATGAAAAACTCCCTGCTACTGGCCAGAGAAATCCAGCAGAACCTTTTACCTCAGGAAAGTGTCACGTTCTGCCGGTTCGAAATTTCCGGGAAAAGCCAGTATTGCGATGACACCGGCGGTGATTATTACGACTTCCTTCAGTTTCCGGAAATGGGAAGCAGGCGGATCGCCGTTGTGGTCGGTGATGTGGCGGATCACGGCATTGCGGCGGCGCTGCTGATGGCCACCACCCGCGCCCTGCTGCGAAGCCGCGTCATCCAGCCTGGCTCCCTGTCCGAAGTCACCGGAGACGTCAACCGGCTGCTGGGGATGGATACGGCGTTGAGCGGCAACTTCATGACGCTGTTTCTGCTGAAGATTGACTGCGAGGCCAAATCCATATATTGGGTGCGGGCGGGTCATGACGCCGCAATGCTTTACGACGCGGCATCCGACACGTTCCGGGATCTGGGCGGCCGCGGTATGGCGCTGGGCGTTGACAGCCGGTTTGTCTATCCGGAATATCAGGAAAGCATCTGCCACTGCCGATCCGTCATCCTGATCGGCACCGACGGTATTTGGGAAGCAGAAAATCCGCAGGGTGAGCGGTTCGGAAAAGAGCGGCTCCGCCAGGTCGTCCGCCAGTGCCACCCATTGCCTGCTCATGACATTATGGAAGCCGTCTTTGCCGCTATCGCCGACTTCCGGCAGTCCTCTGTGCTGACGGATGATATCACCCTGGTCGTCATCAAAGAACGGTAACGGCTTCATAAAATGTTCGCATGCAGCGTTGTTGCGGCGTACCCCAAATTGTAATTTTTTGTCTTCGAGTGACAAAGCTGTTGACACCTGCAGTGTCTGTGAATACATGTAGCCAGAACGCGGGAACGCCGCCGGAGGAGTTCAGAGAATTCCCAGGAGCGCGTTTTGTAACCTTTTCATATATAAAACCGGTGAGGAACTTACACGTGAACATTATTGTATTGCTGAAACAGGTGCCATCCACCGAAACCATGATTCAGATCGCCGGCGACGGCCGGTCGGTCAAAACGGACGACGTAAGCTGGATCATCAGCCCCTATGACGAATTCGCCGTGGAAGAAGCGCTCCGCATCAAGGAAAAGCAGAAAGGCGGAATTGTCACCATTGTTTCCGTCGGCGGCGCCAAAGCGGCGGAAGCCATCCGCACGGCGCTTGCCATGGGCGCGGACAAGGGCATTCTGGTAAACGATCCGGCGACGGCGGGATGCGACGGGCTTGGCATCGCCCGGATATTGTCAACCGTTGTCCAAAGCCTTCCCTTCGACCTCATCATCGCCGGGCAGCGGGCCGTGGATGATGAGAATTTTCTGGTCGGCGCTGCGGTCGCGGAATTTCTGAAAATCCCCTTCATGTCACTGGTGATTCAGGAAGAAATCGCCGACGGAAAGATCACCTGCCATCGCACCATCGAGGGGGGAACGGCGGTCGTCTCCTCTCCCCTTCCGGCGCTTTTCACCACCCAGCGCGGCCTCAACGAACCCCGATACACATCGCTTCCAGGCGTGATGAAAGCCAAAAAGAAACCTCTGGACATCAAAACGCTGACGGATCTGGGGCTGGACCCGGCGATTGCCGCCACGCCTCTGATGCAGGTGATATCGTTGAAATTTCCGGAAAAACGAAAGGCCGGAAAAATCATCGATGGCGCAACACTCGCCGACAAAGCGGCGATGTTGGCGAAGGTTCTGCATGAAGAAGCCAAAGTCATATAAGAAAACCGTCCACAGTTCGATTTTTGGGATGTTAACGTAGGGGCGCATGGCCGTGCGCCCCTTCTTCCAAATCCATTTGAAGGAGAGTAGTCATGCCACAGGATATATTGGCCATTGCCGAATACGGAAATGGCGTTTTCCGCAAGGTGTCCTATGAAGTATTGAGCGAAGGACGACGTCTGGCGGATACATTGGGGGTAAAATTACTGGCGGTGGTGCTGGGAAACGACATTCAGCAGATCGCCCCGAAACTTGCGGAATACGGTGTGGACAGGATCATCGCCGCGGAGCACCCGCTGCTGAAAGATTATTTATCTGAAACGTACACCCAGGTCGCGGCGGAAATCATCCGGAAGGAAGCGCCGGCGCTGATATTGACCGGCGCCACCACCCAGGGAAAGGATCTGGCGGCCTGTCTGTCCGCGCGGCTGTACGCCCCGCTCGCGTCGGAATGCATCGCCGTCCGTATCGAAAACGGCAAAACGGTCGCCACCCGTCCTATGTACGGCGGCAAAATTCTGGCCGATGTGCGACTGGATGCGGCTCCCGGAATCCTGACCCTCCGGCCCAACGCCTTTGCCACCCGAAAGACGGCGGGCGCAGGCCAGATCGAAGTCTATCCGGTAAGCCTCGAACCGCCCCGGACGTCCTGCGCCCACATGCAGATGGATACTTCCGGAAAGGTGGAACTGACCGAGGCCGACGTGGTAGTATCCGGCGGCAGAGGCATGGGCGGCAAGGATTTTTCCGTCATCGAGGCGCTGGCATCCGTTCTCGGCGGCGCGGTCGGCGCATCCCGATCCGCGGTGGATGAAGGCTGGCGTCCGGTGTCCGATCAGGTCGGCCAGACCGGCAAGGTCGTGTCCCCCAACCTTTACATCGCCTGCGGTATTTCGGGCGCCGTTCAGCATTTTGCGGGGATGCAGACGTCCAATGTCATCGTCGCCGTCAACAAGGATCCGGACGCACCCATTTTCTCCAAAGCCGATTACGGCGTCGTCGGTGATCTGTTTGAAATCGTTCCGCGGCTTACCGAAGAAATCCGGCGTCTCAGAGGGGACAGTCAATGAACACCGAACATGAATCCATGGAAGTTGACGTTCTGTTTGTCGGAGGAGGCCCCGCCGGCCTGGCCGGCGCCATCCGGCTGATGCAGAAAGCCGCCGAAACCGGAATGAACCTGGAAGTGGCCGTCATCGAAAAAGGTGCTGAAATCGGCGCCCACAGCCTGAGCGGCGCCATCATGAATCCGATCGCCCTTAAAGAGCTGATTCCGGATTTCGCGTCGCAGGGATGCCCCATCGAAACCACGGTGCGGGACGATGAATTTTATTTTCTCACCGCCGACAGAGCCTTGCGGGTTCCCATGACGCCCAGTTATCTGGAGAATCAGGGATACGCCGTCATCAGCCTGTCGCGTTTCTGCCGCTGGCTGGCTGAAATCGCCGAAGGGATGGGCGTCAGCATCCTTCCCGGATTCGCCGGCAAGGAAGTTCTGTACGACCCCCAAACCTCCGCCGTTATCGGCGTGCGCACCGGCGACAAAGGCGTCGGCAAGGACGGAACGCCCCGCGGCAATTATGAACCCGGGGTGGATATCCTGGCCAAAGTCACGGTATTCGGCGAAGGCGCCCGCGGCAGCCTGACCAAAGAACTGACCCGGAAGCTGCATATTCAGGGGCTGATGCCGGAAGTGTTCGAAACCGGCATCCGGGAGGTGATCGAACTTCCGGAAGATCATTACTTCACGACAAGTTTCGGCAACGATCTTCACTTTCTGGGCTACCCGCTGGGGCTTGACATTCCGGGCGGCGGGTTCATCTATGAAATGAAAGACAATCAGATCGCCCTCGGTTATCTGACGGCGTTGTCTTACAGCGACCCGTCACTGGATCCCTACGAGGCGTTCATTCGGTTCAAACGGCACCCGTTTGTCTCCCGGATCATCGCCGGCGGCAAGGTCATCGAACAGGGCGCCCGCACCGTATCCGTCGGCGGATGGCACACGATGCCGCAGCTTGCCGTGGACGGCGGCCTTCTGGTGGGCGCAGGGGCGGCCATTCATCACGCACCGGCGCTAAAAGGCATTCACACCGGCATGAAATCCGGAATGCTGGCGGCGGAAACCATCCATACCGCGCTCGAACTCGGCGATTTTTCGCAGAAAACGCTCGGCCGTTATCCCGAAATGCTCAAGGAAAGCTGGCTGGGGAGAGAACTGTATGAGGGGCGGAATTTTTCAGCGGCTCTGGCAAAAAAAATGCCTGCCAGATTCATTCACCTGGCGGCTCAGTATCTGAACGCCGGCAAGGGAATCCGCGACATGCTGCCCCTGGAGGCGGACTGCAAGACCCTGAAGCCCGCCAAAGGAGGAATCCCCGATACACTCGACAGCAAGTGTTACGACGGCGTCCTGGTTGTTGATAAACTGACCGGCGTATATCTGTCCAAGACCCTGCACCGGGAAGATCAGCCGTCGCACATCGTGGTGGGCGATCCCGAAATCTGTATCACCCGCTGTTACGACATGTATCGCAGCCCCTGCACCCGTTTCTGCCCGGGAAATGTCTATGAAATACATGTGGATGAGGTAACGTCCCGCCGGGAGCTTAAACTGAATCCGTCCAACTGTCTGCATTGCAAGACTTGCGATATCAAGGATCCATTCGGCAATGTCACCTGGACCTGTCCGGAAGGCGGCGACGGGCCCGGATATCGCCGCGGATAGTCATGTAGATGAAAGACTCAACAGCAATATGTAAAACTTGCCAATCAACGAATAAAGGCGCAAATGAGTCAGAAAACCTTGTTTGATGACAGATCCGGGTTGCTTGCCAGAACCGATAAATGTGCGGAGCGAAACCAGCCGAACGATAGCCATGCCTCTTTAGCGACAGGCGTTACGCCATGACACAACCTGTTCTTTTACCTTTTTCTATCCCGTTCTGCCCGATTTCAAGCTATTTCAGGGTGGATGATGTGGTATCTTTCGCGGTTGCCGTGCTGATGGCCATTACGGCTCACGCCGAAGCACAGGCCTTCATGGCGACCCTTCTGGGAGATGCGCAGGAAAAGAATCCCCGTCGGTTCCATTTCAATGCGTTTCTGCATCTGGATATCGCCGGAACCCTCTGTTTTATCGTCACCGGTTTCGGCTGGCCCCGGCATATGCCGGTGCAGTCGGAACGGTTTTCAAGACCGCGTCTTTATACGGTGCTGGCATATCTGGCCGGACCGGTCGCCAATCTTCTTCTGGCCAGCATCGCGGGAAGTGTTGTATGGCTGTATCAGCATTTCGGAACGGAAGATCGGGTGTTTCACATGGTGGCCGCGGTAAATCTGACCATGTCGGTGTATCACCTGCTGCCCATACCACCGCTGGCGGCGTCCAGCATCTGGCCTGCGCTGTTTCCAAATTCGATGAAACGATGGGCGTCCCGCACCTGGCAGACGGTTGGGGCGGCGGCGCTGATCCTGTATTTCGGATTTGAACGGATCAGCGCGCATTCTTTTATCAGCAATAAACTTAATGAGATAATCTTGTTTCTGTATCGCATCGTCATTCCGTAACGTCACGAAGTGCGGCATCCGGCAGTACCTGTGGTGCTATTTGATCAGCAGGGTTGCCGGATCCAGAAACAGTGCAGGTTGCCCGGATTCCGGACGCCCGCCTTTCAGTGCCTTCACCTGAACATCCTTGCCTTCTGGTTGAAGCTGGAGAATGATGTCGAACAGATCGGATACACCAGCGATCTGAGGGGGCAGGCCGTTTATCGCCACAGTTTCACGCTGATGCGTCCGAATTGAAAACCAAATCGGAAGACGGTAATCCACTGAGAGCGATTTGATGTCCGTCAGAAGATCTGTGGGATTGTCAAACGGCAGGCCATCCATAATCACCATCTGAGGGAAAAATATGCCCTGAGCCGTCAGATCCGTCAGACGTTCTTTCAGTTTGGGAACGCTGAACCCTTCCACCTGAAACGTCATGATGAAGCGATGGGTCAAAATGGTTTCCCACAATTCATTGATGTCTTGAAGATGCTGGGCTTTGGCAATATTTCTGAAGACCTCTTCGTACCACAGGGATACTTTCTGGACAGGGTCGTTCAGACTGATGTGAAGAACGTTTTTATCTCTCAGAAGCGCATTCAGCGCGATCTGCACCATGAGCGCGGTTTTTCCGACACCCGCCCGCGCCAGCACCGCGCCAAAACTTCCGGCAGGCAGAATGTCGTCGGGTTCATGTCCCAGCAGGCTCAGAGGGTTTCGCAGTATAAGATCTTTTTTCAGCATGGCAAGGTTCCTTTCCCTTAAATAAATCACATTGATCCGGTGGGAGGTTTGACGGCCTCCCTGCCGGGAAACAGAAGCATCCCTCTGATTATGCGACATGTTTTTTGCTTTCAGACGCTTTTTTCACCAATTCTTCCGAAACAGACTGTGGCACCTGTTTGTATGTTGAAAATTCCATCGTAAACTGCGCCTTTCCTTGAGTAGATGATCTCAGCACCGTTGAAAATCCGAACATCTCCGCCAGTGGCACCTGCGCTTCGATGGAACACATGACGCCCTCATCCTGAGCGCCGACGATCATGCCCCGACGCTGGTTTAAAAGCCCCATGGCAGATCCCTGAAATTCGGTCGGCGTTTCCACGACAACCTTCATGATCGGTTCGTGAATGACAGGTTTGGCTTTGGCATAGCCTTCCAGAAAAGCGCCTCTGGCCGCCGCCTGAAACGCCATATCCGATGAGTCCACCGCGTGGGAGGCGCCGTCGTTGATGACCACCTGAACGCCAGTAACCGGATATCCCAGTTTGGGGCCTTTGGGCAGACAGAGACGGAATCCCTTTTCACATGCCGAAATGAACTGTGTGGGAATGGAGCCGCCGGTAATCTCGTTGACAAAAACAAAATCTTCTTCGGTCGGCTCCATGTATCCGGCAACACGGCCATACTGACCGGAACCACCGGTTTGTTTCTTGTGGACGTAGTTGAATTCCGCCCTGCGGGTGATGGTTTCCCGGTACGCCACCTGCGGCATGCCGGTTATCACTTCGGCATTGTATTCCCGTTTCATGCGCTCCACATAAACTTCCAGATGCAGCTCGCCCATGCCCTCGATAATGGTCTCGTTGGTTTCATCGTTATAATGGGATTTGAAGGTGGGGTCTTCTTTGGTGAAACGGTTCAGCGCCTTGGACATGTTGATCTGAGATTTGTTGTCTTTGGGCGCGATGGACAGCGAAATCACCGGAGCGGGTACAAACATGGACGTCATGGTCAAACTCAATCCGGGCGAAACAAAGGTATCGCCGGACGCGCAGTCAATGCCAAACAACGCGCCGATATGCCCCGCCGGAATGGCTTCGATATCTTCCATCTGATCCGCATGCATTCGCGCCACCCGCCCAACTTTTACCTTGCGGCCGTTGCGGACATTGACGATGGTGGAGCCTTTGGCGATCGTTCCCTGATACACCCGAATATAGGTCAACTGCCCATATTGGCCGTCTTCGAGTTTGAACGCAAACGCCACGACCGGTTTTTCCGGATCCGTGGCGAGTGTCACTACCGCTTCGTCATTGTCCATATCGAGCGCCTGATTTTCGACATCCGAAGGGCAGGGGAGCAGGTTGGTGACACCATCTAAAAGCGGTTGAACGCCTTTGTTACGATAGGCAGACCCCATGAACACAGGTGTCATCTTCCGCTCCAGCGTCGCCTTCCGAATGGCGGAAATGAGCAGCTCGGACGGAATGTCCGCCTCTTCCAGGATCGCTTCCGTCAGTTCGTCAGATACAACGGATGCTGCATCCAGAAGCAATTCGCGGGCGCTTCGGGCTTCGTCCTGAAGTGATGCCGGGATGTCTTCGACACGAATTTTTTCGCCGTTATCGCCGTCGAAATACAGGGCTTTCATTTCGACGATATCCACCAGGCCCTGAAGATCGGATTCCAGCCCGATAGGGAGCTGAAGCGGCACCGCGTTGTGTCCCAGTTTTTCCTTCAGTTGCTGAATGACCCGTGCGGGGTTGGCGCCGCTGCGATCACACTTGTTGATGAAGGCAAGGCACGGAACATTGTAGCGCTTCATCTGCTGATCCACGGTAATGGACTGAGACTGCACCCCGCCCACCGCACACAGCACCAGAATGGCGCCGTCCAGAACCCTTAAAGAGCGTTCGACCTCTATGGTAAAATCCACATGGCCCGGGGTGTCAATGATGTTGATTTGATGGTTCTGCCATTCACAAAAGGTTGCAGCAGAGGCGATGGTAATGCCGCGCTCCCGTTCGAGTTCCATGGAGTCCATGGTAGCGCCGACGCCGTCTTTCCCCTTGACGTCATGAATGGTATGGATGCGTTTGGTGTAATAGAGGATCCGCTCGGTCAGCGTGGTCTTTCCGGAATCAATGTGCGCGCTGATACCAATGTTTCTGACTTTTTGAATATTTTTTTCCATAGAACATATTTCCTTGCGTAAGCGGAACGGGATGGCGGGGATCCGAACCGGTCGTTTCGATGCACATTCGACTTTCAAATGCATCTCACAAAAAACGTGAAAAAAAAACCCTCATTTGGAAGCAGTATCCAGATGGGGGTCGCTACTCAATTATTATCTTAGTAAGGTTAGTTTAATCCACTTTTATTGTCAATAGAAAAAATATAATATTTGTCGAAGAGATCAGGGGATGCCGAGAAATGATTTGATTTTACGAATAATGCTGACAGGGATGGATTCTGCTTCGGAAGGGAGAGAGCTGTTTTGGGCCAATTGTTTCTGGCGTGTCGCGAGGACTTCTCCCAGATAATCACAAATACCGGAGTTGGCGGAAAGAATATCCGAGAATACGGATTTTTCAATCATGAAAACTTCGGTATCCTCTTTAGCGCATACGCTGGCGCTGCGGGGTTCACCGGTCAGCAGACTCATTTCTCCAAAAAAATCTCCGGGATTGAGAACCGCCATATGACGGATTTCTCCGGGTGATATCTCCCACAGCACATCACAGGACCCTTTGAAGATGATGTACATGGAATCCCCAGGTTCCTGTTGTCTGACAATATATTCTCCCTGCCCATAGATATCAATCGTCACCCTGGAAGCCAGTTGAGAACGTTCGGATGCTGACAGCGGCGACAATACCGAAACCCGATCGAACATCGAGAGAATGTCCTTGCAACGCTTTTCGCGCCATGTCGTCTGACGCCGGAGTTCCATCCCAGGATGTCGGATGTCCCGGACAGGAAACGGAATTGTGATGTGATGCCGTTTGAGCGCATACCAGACATTCATGTAAATATCCGATTTTATTTTTGGCTCTGTGGAAAAATTGTTGTGGCAGAATCGGATTTCGTACTGTATGGAAGAATCTCCGAACCCTTTCAGCCACACTTCCGGTCTGGGGTGCTTCAACACCTTGTCGTGGTGGTGAAGCGCCTGAAGAATGACGTGTTTTACGTGGTTCGGAGGTGATTCATAATCCAGGCCGATAATCATGCTGGCGATCACCTTGCGGTCCGGTTTGGAAAAATTGGAAAATGTCCGGCTGGTGATTTCTGAATTGGGAATATACACCGATACCTGTTCGCGTGTGAGAATTCGGGTGGATTTCCAGTTGATGCCAACAACGACTCCCGCATGGTCGCCGAGTTGTATCCAATCGCCGATATCGAAAGGGCGTTCGATCTGAAGCACGAGTCCATAAAAGAAATTGCTCAGCATAGACTGCGCGGCAAGCCCCACCACCACCGTCAGTACGGCGGATGTGGTGACCAGACTGACGACATCAATGTCGCTGCGAATCCGCAATATGATGAAAAATAAAATCGAATAGCACACAAAAAGAATGAAGTCGCGAGTGATTCTGGGCAGGGGCTTCTTCCCCTGAAGTTTCAGGGGAATTTCAAGGACGCAGGCAAGCGCCAGCCGGGCAATCGCCCATGACAACACGATGGATTCGCAGATTTTTATCCACATAGTCCCGTCTGCACCCAGCGGGAAGAATGTCTTCAGGAGGGAGGACATCAGTCTGATGGTACAGTACAGCATCAAAAGACCTGCAGGTAGCGCGGGTATTTTGGAAAAACGCCTCGAAATGTGAATGTAGAGACCAAGACTCAACACGGTCAGAAGCGTTACCCATAAACTGAGGTTGATGGTCTGTGTCATATTCATGTTTGTGTGACAGGATGGGCGGAGCGGCGAAAGCATATGGCTCCGACGGGCATTCGAGAGCTGGAAGGTGAAGAAAGGTTCATTTGGGAACAGGAGAGAAATGCGCCGGATTGTCCGGAGATGACACCGAAACAGGGCCGCTCATGTTTTTTTGAACGGCCCCGAAGACACAGCTTGATCTCATTGAATCAAACGGAAAAAATCAATGTCTGGCGTAAGAAATACCCCACCATTTCTGAGCCGAAGACTTTTCGGCATCTTGATCTGTGATATGGTTATAGCCAAACCAACTGAAAGCCAGGTGGCTCCAGGTTTTGTAATGAGAACTGTGGTCATAATAACCGGATTCTTTTACAGCCGCGCCGCACCCAGCCAGAAACAAGCCCAGCACCATAATCATCGCCACTTTTTTCATGATTTTTCCTCCTTTGTTAAACCATTAACAAAATAAAAACATTACGTTTCTCCATATTCTCCGTCTGAATCCATATATCAAAACCAGAGAGAGTGCAATCAAAATATCTAACAAATTTTAAAAAAATAAAACTGATATTTCGTAGCTATCTAATTTTATAATATATTCGTGGTAATAATGCCAGTATCAAAAAATAGAATTGGTTTTTTAACATCTGATGTTCTCGTAACAAGTCGAATTTCGGACGGCTTCGTAAAATGTTCGCAGGCAAGGCGTGTAAATCTTGAGGGATGCAGCGTACTTGTCGTGCGCTGCAATGACCCCAACCACATTTTATGGCGTGGCTTTTCAAAAAAATGTTGACAATATGGGGTGAAAAAGATAGATAGTGGGCACTTCTGAGCGGGAATAACTCAGCGGTAGAGTGCAACCTTGCCAAGGTTGAAGTCGCGGGTTCAAATCCCGTTTCCCGCTCCATTTTTTTTGGCGGCATAGCCAAGTGGTAAGGCAACGGTCTGCAAAA
>JAJYBO010000240.1 GCA_021778975.1 Deltaproteobacteria bacterium | reverse complement strand
CGCTCGGCCGCCAGCGGCAATCCGGCTGTCTCTGCAAAAATGGGAACGGATGTATTTTTCCGCGTTCTGTACCGGGTATGGACGAATGAACCCGTTCATGTCGCCCTGTCTCTGAAAAACCGATACCAGCAGATTGTGACGGCCACCGGCTCCTATACGATGGGATGTGATGCGCCGATGCTCGACTCAGGAGCAATGGCCATATTTGAACTGCGGATGACCTTGATGCTGGAGGCCGGTCTTTACACCTTCTGCGTCAATGTGGGCGGAACGGGTGCTGGTATCAATATCGGCGTCGTCTTTCATGAAACGCCGTGGATGGGGCCTTTGAAAATCGTATGGGATTACGAAAATGACAAAGCGCCTTTTCTGGGAATGGCGGGCGTTCCTGTGAGTGGAGCCTTTCAGGCGCCGTTGTAATATCATCGGTTGCGATTTGCCGTAACTTCACTTTTGAAATCAATATGTTCTGCTTAGACATATCGGAAGGAGATACAAGGCGTTGGGAGCGATTCATTTTTCTGTGGATGCAGCGTTTATCGGTGTCCTGAAAGCGGCGGCGGCGCTGGATGTCTTTGTGGAGACCGGAACATTTTCCGGGGATACCACGGCGGCGGTACAGTCCATGTTTTCCGATATCTACACCATCGAACTGTCCGAGCAATATTATCAGCATGCCCTGAGCAGATTTCAGGACATGTCGCACATTCATCCCATTTCGGGAGATTCGGCGGCCGCACTCAAAGAACTGGCGCCGTCACTGAGCAATCGCTCTGTTTTATATTTTCTGGACGCCCACTGGTGTGTCGCCCAAAATACCGCCGGAGACGCCTCCCAGTGCCCGTTACTAAAAGAACTGGAAGCCATTGGACGCCTCAATACCGGCAGTCTTGTCATCATTGATGATGCCAGGCTGTTTCTGTCACCGCCACTGGCCCCCCATGAGATTTCCCATTGGCCGGGTTTTAACGATGTGATCGAGGCCCTGCGGAAGCTGAGTTCGGATCACCGGCTATCGGTCATCAACGACCAGATCGTGTATTATCCCAAAGCCATTGAAGCGGTTATACGCGAATACGGGTATCGAAACGGGGTGGACTGGCTGAAGGTTTTTCATCAGCAGCGGGATTATGATAATCTGAGAGAGCAATTTAATGACGTCGTGGCGCAGTTGCATGGTAAGGATGCCGAAATATTGAAGATTTCCAGGATAGCCGAAGAACAGCGCCAAACGATTGAAACCTTGCAGCGCCGGCGTTTGGGAGGCAGGCTGATGACTTTCATCAGACCCCGGATCGGCATGTTATATCAGTATCCTCCCAGGCCACTGACAATTCCTCTGGAATATTTGAGAAAGCCTCCCTGTGATGCCGGACAACCGCCATCCGTTTCGATTGTGACGCCTTCTTTCAACCAGGGGCGGTATATTGGCCCCACCATCGAAAGCGTTCTGAATCAGGAGTATCCCTGTCTGGAATATATCGTGCAGGATGGCGGTTCACAGGACGACACCCCCGATGTTCTGCGCTGCTATCAGCATCGGCTTTCAGGCTGGGCGTCCGCGCCGGATCATGGGCAATCTCATGCGCTGAATCTGGCATTTGCGAAAACACATGGGGACATCATGGGCTGGCTGAATTCCGATGACATGCTGCTGCCGGGGGCCATAGATTATGCGGTGCAGTACTTCATGAAACATCCGGACGTGGATGTGGTTTATGGCCATCGCATTCTGATAGATGATCGGGGAATGGAAATCGGCCGCTGGGTGCTGCCTTCTCATGATTCCCAGGTGCTGTCATGGGCGGATTACATTCCTCAGGAAACGTTGTTCTGGCGACGGCGGTTGTGGGATAAGGTCGGTGGCCGCATTGACGAGCGGTTCAGGTTTGCGATGGATTGGGATCTGATATTGCGTTTCCGTGATGCAGGTGCGAAATTTGTACGTCTGCCGCGCTTCATGGGCGCCTTCAGGGTGCATCCGGAGCAGAAAACATCCGCTGAAATTACCGAAGCCGGAAAACAGGAAATGGCCGAACTCCGGGAACGGTGCATGGGACGGCCTGTGACGAGAAGAGAGATATTGTGCGGGCTTTTGCCGTACTACGCCCGACATGTTCTATACCACAAATATTACCGAATGCTGGAATGGATCGGTTTTTTCAAGTCTGTAGAACTTTCCGGTAAACTTCCATAACCCCGTTCACCATCATGGGGGTGGTGAAGTTTGCTTCGATTCTGGTTCTACCGTTTCTTCCCATCCGTTTCAGCCGGTCCGGATCCGCCAGCAATTCACGGATGCTGTCCGCCAGGGCAACGGGATTTTGGGGAGGAACGACGGCGCCCGTCAAGCCGTTTTGCACCAGCCATGAGGTTCCGGTGTCAACCTCGGTGGTGACACAGGGAAGTCCTGAGGCCATGGCTTCAAGCAGTACTGTGCCGAATGCTTCGGCGCGGCTGCTGGCCGGCAGCACAAACAAATTTGCCTCATGATATACGGACGGTAAAACGGCATCCTGGGCTTCTCCCCGAAAAATGACGCGATCCGCGACATCAGCTTTTTGGGCGTCATTTATCCACCGATTTTTCATAGGGCCGTCGCCGACGATGGTCAGGGTGACATCCGGCAGCAGGGTCAGCGCATGAAGCAATGTATCCAGGCTTTTGTAATACCTGAGCTTTCCGACAAAGAGTAAACGATTACAAACCAAAGGCTTTGGTATGCCATCTTCAGGGGGCTTGAATACACTCGAATCAACGCCCAGGGGTACGACATGGCATTTGTTTTTGAGGGGCGCCAGCCATGGAGATGTTTTGATATATCGGGGGCTGGTGGCAATGATCGCCTGAACATGGCGCAGTATGCACTTTAGAAACGGCCCGTACAGGTACAGAATTTTTTTCTGATGGACAACATCAGAATGGTGCGTAATGACAGCGGGGATATGATGTTTAAAAAGCCATGTGCTGACTTCACCCAACGGATAAGGAGAGTGGACATGGACGATGTCCGCTTTCTGTTGCATGATGTCGAACGGATGGGTGATGCTCACCGGCATGGATGCGACGGTGCGGAGCCGCCCCGATTTCACGATGGCGACATTGTTGAGGTATGTCTGCTGACTGGTGCGTCCTGGATCACAGACGACCACGCTGACGGAATGTCCGGCGGCTGCCTGTGCTTCCGCCAGAATTCGCACATGATTTTCAATGCCGCCGACAACCGGGAAGTAATCTTTATAGATGTGAAGAATTTTCAATGGGCCAATTAATCCGAATTTCGACTTTTTACGAGAGCATAACCTTAGCCGGATGTTGTTGATGTTGTCAATTAAAAAGCAGGCGGATCATGGCCTGAATCCCTCATCACACCTCCGTAAGCCGCTGTCCGGCGCAGTAAACATACAGCCCTCTGTCAGGGGCGAGGCAGGCCAGGGTAATGTTCAGCCGGGTCGCCAGCGCCACCGCCAGAGCGGTGGGGCGGGATACCGCCAGAATGACAGAAATGTCGGCGCGGGCGGACTTTTGCACCAGCTCATAACTGATCCGGGAAGACAGCACCAGAACTCTGGCGGTATGCAGCCGATGATCCAAAAACAGAGCGCCGACCGCTTTATCAACGGTGTTGTGTCTGCCAACGTCTTCGGCGCTGGACAGCACCGCCCCGGTGGCGTCCATGACCATAGACGCATGGGTGGCGCGGGTGATTTTCCGGAGCGGCTGGTGATCGGAAAATTGATCCAGAAAGGCGATGGCGTCCGCTGCGCGAATACGGGTGGTATCGGTCAGGGGACTGACAGCGGCGGTAATGTCCTGAATCAGCTCCTTACCGCACAGACCACAGCTTGTCTGGCTGATAAAGCCCCGGCGGTTCAGATATCCGGCAATTTTTTCCCGCCGTTCGGCTGTCAGCGTGAGGGTAACCACGTTGGTATCTCCGGTGTCGCAGCATGCCAGCGATGCGATGTCTTCCGGCGCATCCACAATGCCTTCGGTCAGGCAGAAACCGGCGGCATGAGGGATTTCGTCTCCGGGCGTTCGCATCACGATGGAATAAGGAACGCCGTCAATCCGGATTGAAAGTGGTTCTTCACCGGCGAGATTGATGGGGATTTTCCGGTATCCGCCTGCATCATCTTTGGGGATGTGCAGGGCGAAACCCGATGAAAAAGAAGCAGACATATTGCCTCCGGCAATCAGAGTGACATCATGGGCGATGACATCCTGCCATCACCAAGCTAACCGGCGCGGGCAATACTTTATGTCCACTCTGAATGAATAAAAAAAATTAC
>JAJYBO010000030.1 GCA_021778975.1 Deltaproteobacteria bacterium | reverse complement strand
AGGCTGATCCGCAAGGCTCCGGATGGCGCCGGGAACCAATAGCGCCGCGCAGGCATCCAACATGTTCCGGCACAGCGCAGTGTCGGTAACCAGTCCCAGGGTAATGGCCAAAAGCTGATTGGGCCTCAGCGCATCGTCCTGCACCGCCTTCCGAGCGGAGGTTCCGGGAGGGGCATGCAGACAGTCCGATAAAAAGCCGACTTCTGGGATTACGAAAAGCGCCATTACCGATTGCCGGACTTTTTCGGCCAGTTTCCGCCACTCCGCCCGTTTTTGGGGTGCATCGTGATGGGACAGCAGCGACAGCGCGGCGAACCAGAGCGCCTGAATCTCGATGGGATATCCTTCCCGAGGGGTTCCGGCGGGGTGGTTGGTATCCATCCAACTGTAATGCGCGGGGCTGAAAACGAGTCCGGAATCCGGATCCATTCGGACTCCGCCGGGCGTTCCCGACACATAGAATCGGCCTATTGATATCAGAACATCGCGCAGGGTTCTCTTGCCGCACGGGGCGTCCAGAAAGCGATTGTCGCCTTCGGCCCGCATCACGTCCCGGCAGGCCGTAAAGAACCACAGTGGCGCATCGGAGGTGTCCCGGTTGCCCGCGTCATCGCCGCAGATCATGTTGGGAAGCGTACCCTGGTGTTCAAATTGTCCGAACTGGATCACGACATCCCGCGATTCCTGGTGAAAACCGGCCGCCGCCATTCCCCGCACCGCGATCAGCGCATCCCGGCCCCAGTCCAGAAACCAGGGATATCCGGCAATGACGGATTTGAGTTCACCGCGGCGGACAATGTAAGACAGCAAGGCGCTTTTGAGGGCGTCTCCGAAGGGAAATTGGACAGGCGCCGCGAAAAGCGCCTCGATCGCGGAAAGCGAAATCTGATTCGGAAGCGTTTTTTCAGGCGCGTCAGCGGACGATGTGATATGCGCCGTCAGTTCCGCCTGGCTGCCGCCGTTCAGGGGGATGGACATATATCCGGGGCTGAACAGATCGGAATCCGGATCCAGCCCCCGTTCGGCTTCGAGCGGACGATGCACCATATACTGCCATTCCGGTTCCGGATAATATCGGCCCGTGGAAAGCTGAACATGCAGATAATGAGAACCATCCGGATGAAATACAAACCCGTCCGGTCTTGCGGTGACGCTGTTTCTGAAAAGCGTTTCAGGCCCCAGATAGGCTTTGGTGGTATCGTGAAAACACCGGTTCTCGATATCCGGACGAAGAATCAGTTGGATGGGCCTGTCATCCGGAAGCGTGGAAAGACCACTGTCCGCGGCATGGCGGCACCATATCATCTGAAACCTGTTTTCATGAAAATCCAGCATCATCCCCACCGTCAGCATCACATGCTCTCCCTGCCCCGTGGAAGCCCGGAATCGCCAGAATCCCCACCGGTCTGTCAGGACAAACGCATTGAAGCAGTCCATGCAGATTTCTGTGGAATAGCCCTGATAAACGCTCCAGGCGCGAATCCGGGTCAGCATGATCCACCGGTTTTCCGGAATGGACGGATGGAGGTTGGCTGCCAGAAGCGCATCATATCGGCTGGCCAGTTGTCCCCACGCCATCGAGGCCCTGAGCATGGCGCCCCGGTCGTTGGTGGACAAAAAGATCGGGGCAGCGCCGCCTTCCGCACAGCGCGGAAAATGGTTCGACAGGGACGCGGCGTCCGGACGCGGCAGAATTCTCAAGACAGCGGTTTCGCGCGTACAGCGATCCGGCAGATACACCGACAGTTTCAACTGACAGTCACAGGAATCTTCAGGAATCGGGAATGGCGTCAACAGGATGCAATGACCGCCGTCTGATGTTTCAAAGCTCTCCTCGCAGCGCAGCGTCTGATTCCGGTAAATGACTTCACCACGAAACGGCGCGGGCGACAGGATCCTCAGAAAGTGGCCCGGCGGCGCCATGACATGACGGCGGACATCCTGCGGCCACGTCCAGCGCACCACATGGGCCGCCCCATTTTCCGGATTCAATGACTGACAGCAGGCCACCGGATCTGTGAGAAGCAGCGAAATGGCATGGTCTATATCCAGGTCGTCCACATCCTGAGGCGCATGAAAAACCTGCCAGATATCCAGAATCTTCGCCTGCAACCGCTGACGTATCAGTCTGTCCGGAACGACTGGCGGGGTCGTGAGGGCTTCCTGGAGGCGATGGATATCCTCGATATCGTCTGTCAGACACGCCACCTGACCGGGGGCCAGATCGAGGGCGTGAACATCACCTGAACCGGAAAGCCGAACCGCGGCCCCGGTCATCAGATCCCAGACATCCGCCCGGTGATACTGCGGAAGCCAGCAGGCGGTGACAGCGCACCGATCATCCAGATTGACGACAACCACCAGTTTTTTCTGCGAAACTTCGTGAACTCGGAGCAATACAACATGGTCGCCGACCCCTGTCTGTATCAGTTGAATACGGACATGATCGTGAAACGCCGGATGGACCGTCAGCAGGGTGGTCAGACGCCGAATCGCTTCGATCTGATTGAGGTCTGCCCCCCAGTTCAGCGATGGAGACGCGTGGACGTCAATCTTTTCGGTGGCGAGCCATTCTACACCATTGGCGAATCCGAAACCACCCTGCTGAGAAAACAGCGCACACAGCGCCGTCCGCATTCTCGCATAGGCCGTAGAGCGAGTCGCCATGCGGTTGTTGTCGTGTGTTTCCGCAAAATGCACAAGCAGCCCGTCTTCGCGGGAAATCGCGTCGGCGCCGGGAAGGTAGCTTTCGATCTGCCCGCGATCATAGTTTTGAAAGAGTTCGGAATAGGCCCAATCAAACCCGGCTTTGTTCAGAATGTCGCGCATCACGGATATCTTACCGCCAAGCCCTTCCAGAAAAAAAATCGTATCCGGATACTGGCTGCGAACGCGCGCCACCATATACCGCCACGCCGGTACGGGAATCATGTAACCGGCGTCACATCTGAAGCCATCCACCCCTCTGTGACACCAGGCCAGAAAGACATCGGCCATATACGTCCAGAGATCGGTATGGCTGTAGTCCAGCCGTGTCAGATCTTCCCACTGAACGCCCCATGCGCCGGGAACCTCGATGCGACCGTCCGTATCGCGCACCAGCCACTCCGGGTGGGTGTCATGGAGGCTGGCCGCCCATCCGGTATGGTTGGG
This sequence comes from Deltaproteobacteria bacterium, assembly GCA_021778975.1. Classification (GTDB taxonomy): domain Bacteria; phylum Desulfobacterota; class Desulfobacteria; order Desulfobacterales; family Desulfatirhabdiaceae; genus RAAP-1. The sequence goes on along the minus strand of JAJYBO010000030.1, from coordinate 14,784 downwards.
GGCAATATCAATGATGACCCTGGCGTTTCGAGCGTGAACCGCGTCCACCAGCTCGATGAACTGCTCCAGCGGCGTGGCTTTGGGATCGAACCGCGCCAGCGCCGGATCAACGCTCGTGAAACTCAGCGCCGCGTATGGGCTTCCGAACCTGCCCATACGCGCATAGGTGGTCGGTGTCGGATGAATTGGCAAGAGGTGCAGAAATCGGCATCCCAGCGTTCGAATGATGAAATCCAGTTCGGAAATCAGATCGCGAAATGTTCCAGATGGGGGGATGACGGTATATCCGGCGGCATCGAGTTTGTGCGCGGCGTCCGCTTCATCTGAGGATGGAGCTGCTTTTCCGGCCTTGTTGGGGCCGAATTGACGCACGAATGCGTTATAGATGGTATTGGCGCAGCAGGTATCCGCGGGATTGACGTTCAGGATGGTGTTGTCGCCTTCGGGCCATTCAGGATCCGATGCACCGTCTTCGAGAAAAAAGCATTTGGCTTCCGCGTGACCGACCTCGGTCAATGGCAGACGGATCTGAAACAGTCGCTCATGAACCCGGCGCATGGGAATATCAAACCAGTCCTGCCCCAATATCGGCGTCCCCCGTTCGACGGCGTTGACGATTTCTTTACGGCTGACGGCAAGATGACCGATATTGGTGCGAATCCAGGCGGTTCCTTTCAACGGCGCATCCAGCGACAGGGAGAATGTCTGGATATCTCCACGGTGCAGCGCCATATGCGCGCCAGGCAGAGGTGTCTGCCGCAGACGGGTGGATACGGTCATGAACCGGTCACCATCAGAACGTTGTTGGTGGTGCCGAAATTGTTACGGCAGACCTGGCTGTTCTGAGGATCCGCCTGCCAGGCGCCATCCACCAGAAATTTGTACTCGTAACGACCGGCTTCCAGCATGAGACTTTTCTCCCATATGCCTTTTTTGTTTTTTTTGAGCAGATGAGAGGTGACATTCCAGTTGTTGAAATCTCCGGTAACGGCTACCTGAACGGCATCCGCGGCTTTCAGGATAAACGTGACCTTCTGTTTTTTGCTTTTGGGCTTCGATGATGCCATGACAGAGACCTCCTTACGGAAATAGCGGCAATTCTGTTGGGATGACGAGAAAAAACGCAGTGTGAATCCTGTGCTTCATAATCACGCTTTGTCGAATTTGTCAATATATATGAAAAGGATACAGTAAGCCCCGGTCATCCCGCGATGGTTTGCCTGCCGAACAGCCATTTTTCCAGCGTCTCGAACAGAAGGTCGCGTCTGATGGGTTTGGTGATGTAGTCATCCATGCCGGCTTCCAGACATTTTTCCCGATCTCCTTTCATGGCATGAGCCGTCATGGCGACAATCGGTATCCGGGTAAACCCTCTGCGCCGAATCTGGCGGGTAGCTTCTATTCCGTCCATTTCCGGCATCTGGATATCCATGAAAATCAGATCGAAGTTCTCCGGCGCGGCGGTGAAGATATCCACGGCTTCCTGTCCGTTGCTGGCGACATTCACCCGATATCCGGCTTTGGTGAGCATGACGGTGGCCAGCTTCTGATTGACCGGATTGTCTTCCACCAGCAGCAGGGTGCAGGAATGCGGGGTGTTTTCCTGAACCCAACACCGGTCGGAAGCAGGCGGCGATGCGGAAGCCGCCGGGGCGCTTCCAGCGGCGTCGGGCCGTTGCATCAGCAGTTGGTACAGGTTTTCCCGCCGCGCCGGTTTTAGCAACATTCCATCGAACCCGTAATTTTCTTTCATATCTGTATTGCTTTCATCCGGTTTGGGCATGGACACCATGGCAATCAGAAAAAGATGCGGATCGTTTTGTCGAAAAATTCGTAACCACTTCATGATATCATGATGGTCCGGCGCCGATGTATGGATATCCATGAGGCATACATCGAACGGATGTCCGACAGCCGCCGCCTTTTTCAAATAAGGAAGCCCATATTTTTGATCCGAAACCGCCACCACGCGCGCGCCGGCGAAGGTCAGAAACTGGCTCAGAATATCCAGGCTGTTCTGATTGTCGTCCACAACCAAAATCCGCCGGTCTATCGCCGGCAGGGATTTGAATTTGGGGACACTGTCATCCGTTTTTCCAAACCACCCCGTGACGTGGAAAATGCTGCCGCCCTGTTCCCGGCGCTCCGCCCAGGCATCGCCCTTCATCAGGGACGCAATGCGTTTGCAGATGGACAACCCCAGCCCCGTTCCCCCATATTTTCGGGTATAGGAGCCATCGGCCTGCTGAAATGGCAGAAATATGGAGCGCAGTTTTTCCGGAGGAATTCCGACACCGGTATCCCGAACCGTGACATGAAATTGAATTTCCGTCTCTGTCTCCACCTCGATATTCAGGTGTATTTCGATTTCTCCGGATTCGGTGAATTTGGCGGCGTTCCCCATCAGGTTGGTAATCACCTGCTGAAACCTCAAGGGATCGCCTTTGACCGATCCCGGCGCCGTGTTTCCTATTTTACACAGCACTTCGATGGGTTTACTCCCTATCCAGGGACGGACGATGTCACAAACATCGAAAACGACGGTTTCCGGATCGAATTCGACGATCTCGAAATCCAGTTCCCCGGCCTCGATCTTGGAAAAATCCAGAATATCGTTGATGAGAGACATCAGGGAGTCTCCGCTTTGCCGAATCATCCGCGTGTAGTCTTTTTGTTTGGGATTCAGCTCCGTGTCCAACATCATGGTGGTGAACCCGATGACGCCGTTCAGCGGAGTACGGATTTCATGGCTCATGTTGGCCAAAAATTCGCTTTTGGCGCGGCTGGCCGCTTCGGCGTCTTCCTTGGCCTGTTTGAGTTCGATTTCCACCAGTTCGCGGTGGCTGATTTCGTTCTGCAACTGGCGAATGGCCTTCGTGAGTTCGGCGGTGCGCGCCTCCACCTGATTTTCGAGGCTCTCTCGATGGTTCTGGAGTTCCGCCTCACGGGCGGCAAGCTCCTGAACCTTGACTTCCAGTTCTTTCTGATATTTCACAAGCTGCTGGTTGTTGAGCGCAAGCGCATCCAGCATGTCGTTGAAGGCGTACCCCAGTTGAATCAGTTCATCCTGTCTGGATCCGGGAAACTGGAAACGCGCCTTCAATTCTCCCAGTTTGACCCTGCGCATGACCGACGCAATGGCCTCGACAGGTCGGACAATCTTTCTGGCCAGAACAAACAGCATCCCCAAAAGTATCAGTGATCCGGCAAGCGTCAGGTACAGGGATGACCAGAGCATCTGTATCCGGTTTTTTTCGGATTGATCAAACTGGTTTCTGGAATAAGATTCCGCCTCACGAGAAATTTGCAACAATTTCCGCCCCAGGCGCCCGCTGACATCCGAAAAATGTCGGGTTTGCGCCCCGATATCGGTTTCAAGGCGGTAATCCCTGTCTATAAGTGACAGGTAGGTCTTGATATAATCGGCCAGGTAATCGTCCAGCAGCCCTTTGAGGGACAATCTGTGGCGCATGGCGTCCAGCACCACCCCAATGGCCTGATATTCATTTTCCTGGTGATTCTGAAAATAGCGCGTCTGGAAATGGGTCAGGTTGACCAGCAATTTCATCAGGGAAACATCGCCGCTCCGGATAACGCTTGAAAATAGCGACTGATAGCTGGCGTCAATCATGGAACTCTGAAGGCGCTGTTCGTTTTGGCGCTGAATGATCTGGTTGAACCCGTCTTCGTATTCGGACAACAGCCTGCCGATATCCGAGATATCAGATTGCATGGCCGTTTCCACCGGTTGATCCGCGGCATTTTTGAGTTGCCGTTTCATCTGTTCCATCAGCAGTCCGAACTGTCTGTCCGCATCCGGTTCGGTATGGTAGCGGACGGCCCTGTCCCAAAACTGGACTTCAAAGAACAAATCGTACAGGGAGCGCATTTCTCTGGCCATCAGCACCGCTGCCAGACTTTTTTTTCCGTTGATGGACTGCTCGTGAACAAAGTATGCCAACTGGGCATATGCCACCACAAACAGCAGGGTCAGTGCGCCGGCAATGACGTAAAATCGTTGGGTGACCGTTTTGATCATGGCGCTCGCTATCGGGTTACCGGCTCGATGCCGACCGTCAACAGGGAGGGGATGGTATCTCCCCGAAAATATCGGGCCGCGCACTGCACCGCCAGACGGCCCATGTCTTCGGGTTTCTGAGCGATGGTCGCGGTCATTCTTCCCCACCGAATCTGCTGAAGCGCTTCGGGGATTCCGTCAAACCCCACCAAAACTCTGGATGGCGCATCCTTTTCGCCGGACAGAGCATCCAATACGCCCAGCATCATGATGTCGTTCTGAGCGAATACGGCGTCAAACGGTGTTTTCTTTTGAATCAGCCTCAACATCACGCGCCGGGCGTCATCCCGGTTAAAACCGGCGAATTCTCGATCTGTCACATGGATATCGGGATAAGCGGCAAGTGCGTCGCTGAATCCTTTTTCCCGTTCGAGGGTGACGCCGGCGCCAGGGATGCCCTCGATTTCCACGACATTGCCCCGCCCTTTCAATTTGTCCACGATGATACGGGCCGCCATGCGTCCACCTTCCCGGTTGTCGGATTCGATATGGCAGAGGACCGGGGCCTCGGTAATACGCCGATCCACCGAAATCACCGGGATGTGGTGCTGCGCCGCCAGATCAATTCCCGGCGCGACGGTATCGGAATTGGCGGGGTTGACGATCAGCATATCAACACGGCGCTGAATCGCTGATCGGATTTCTGAGAGCTGTGCCGCGTCGTTGTTGTGAGTGTCCGAAAACGTCATGTCCAATCCCAATATTTTCGCCATGTTCTGAGCGGACTGCTGCATGGCCTTAAAAAACGGATTTTCGAGGCTGGAAAAGGTGAAAAGCACCTTCTTGTGAAACGTATCGCTGGTCACCACATCCTCTGGGGTCGTGGTCAGAAGCGCGACGGGCAGTCCCTTCATGGCGTCCGCCGCCAGACGCACAGCGTCGCGGCCCATTCGTTCGGGGTACAGCTCGACACTGGCCTGGATACGGTCATTGTACATTTCGTAGCGGACGGCTTCGATGTCGTCATATCCGGTCACCAGCACCTTATGGTGTAAATCCAGAATATCCAGGGCATGCAACACGCCCAGGGCAGCGGGGTCGCCGGTGCAAAAAACCGCATTGACCGGATTGTATTTTCGCAGCAGTTTCATGGCGACAGGAAACACGGCGTCACTGCATCCATCCATCCGTTGATCTGCAACCATCTGGATATGGGGGCTATGGGCCATCGCATCAATAAAACCGGTTTTGCGGAGTATGGAGCTTTCCCTGCCACAGGCGCCGTCTATAACCAGCACCCGGCCGCGGCCTTTGAGTTTACGGCTCACATATTCTCCGATCTGCTGACCACCGAAGCGGTGGTCTGGCCCGACGAAGGGAATCGAGACATTCTCTTTCCGGAGAGATTGGGGATCAAGCGGGGTATCCACAATGATAACCGCGAGATGTTTGGCCAGCGCCCGTTTGCAGGCAGGAAGCAGCCGGGTTGAATCCGCGGGATCAATGACGATAGCGCCATAACCTCTGAAGATCAGGTCTTCTACGATACTGATCTGGCGTTCCACATCCGCTTCCCGGTCGGCGCCAAAAACATCTATGGGAATTTTATGGTCGTCGGCGTACTGTCTGGCGCCTGCCGCCATTTTGACAAAAAACGGGTTGGAGAGTCCCCCAACGACCAGTGCAACCTTGCTCTGGTTCGTATCGGCGTTTGCCGGCGTCAGGTTGAGGATTTGTATCCCGAAGACCGTCACTAAAAGCCATATAACGGCAAAAATTCCGGTTGTTGCACGCACCGTTTGCCCCCCAGTTTCCCCAATTATTCAAGGAAAAGAACGTACATCGTCGGTTTTATGCCTGAACCATCACAGAGTTAGCTGTTTTTGATTTCACTACCCGATACAAATCTCAAATGCAACTGAATTTGACGACTTTTTACCAGTTGAATTTTGAACGGCTTCGTAAAAAGTTCGCAGGCAAGGCGTAAGGCGTACTTATGGTGCGCTACATCCGGACTTTTTACGAAGTCGTCAAATATTTGTTGACAAAGTTGGGGGATTATAGATAAGAATGCACCCGAAATAAAGAAGGAAGAAAATATCATGTTGTCACATACCAATAATTTGCCCACATTTTCAAATTCGTTTTCAGGATGGTGGCGCTGGCAGGCCAAATACTAGGGGTGCGCCTGCAGGTATGCTGACATTTTTATAAGGATCGCGGGCCGCCTCAACAGCCCACGATCCTTTGTTTTTTAGGGGCCGTGGATAAAAAATTCACGGCCTTTTTTTATTTTCTGAAAGGAGTCGCCTATGATTCTCCGTCAATTTCCCCCGGAGGAGCAGTTCACCGAACTGGCCCGGGACTGCAATGTCATTCCTTTGTGCGTCGAAATTCTGGCCGACACACAAACACCTGTATCGCTTCTGCAAAAATGCTGTCAGCATGAGGGGCCTCTGTTCCTTTTTGAAAGTGTCGAGGGCGGGGAGCGATGGGGGCGCTACAGTTTTCTCGGCATTTCCGAACATTCGCATATTCAGGTGTATCGGGACCGCGTGGAAATCTGCGGCCATGGCCGCCGCGATATCATTTCACACCATGGGGATCCCCTGCCTGTGCTGAAACAAATCCTGGATGCGTACCGCCCCGCCGCATATCCCGGGCTGCCCCGCTTCTGGGGCGGGCTGGTCGGATGCTTTTCGTATGAAACGGTATCGTTCTTTGAAAAAATTCCCAATCATCTTCCGGATGACGTTCCCATCGCCGAACTCATGGTCCCCGACCAACTGATGATTTTCGACAATATCCGGCATACGCTTCTGGGCGTGGCCATTGCATTTCTCGACGACACGTCGGCGCCTGCCGATCACTATCATGCAACTCTCGAAAAACTTCAAAAAATCATCCAACTCGTCAATGCGCCGACACCGGAAGTTCATCCCCTGCACGCCTCGCCGGAATCCGTTCTGAAAGCCTCGGAGCCGGATGACACCTACCGCGGACAGGTGCAGCAGGGCAAGGATTACATCCGGGCCGGCGACATCATTCAGGTGGTGCTGTCCCAGAAATTCACCTGCCCGTCTCCGCCGGATCCCTGGATGCTCTACCGGGCGCAGCGCTACATCAATCCATCACCGTACCTGTTCTTTCTTCGCCTGAACCATCAAACGCTGATCGGTTCATCTCCGGAAACCATGGTGCGCCTCGAAAACCGCATCGCCACACTCAGACCGATCGCGGGCACCCGGCCCCGGGGAAAAACCGAGCAGCAGGATCGCACGATGGCCAATGAGCTGTTGGGCGATGAAAAAGAGCGCGCCGAGCATCTCATGCTGGTTGATCTGGGGCGCAACGACCTGGGAAGAGTCGCCGAAACCGGCAGCGTACAGGTCACGGACCTGATGGTCGTCGAACGCTATTCCCATGTGATGCACCTGGTGTCCAACATCACCTGCGACCTGAAACCCGGGGTGGACGCCTGGGATCTGCTCCGGGCGACATTTCCCGCCGGAACCCTGAGCGGCGCGCCCAAGGTGAGAGCCATGGAAATCATCGCCGAACTGGAGACGGAACCCCGCGGCGCATATGGCGGCGCCATCGGATATATCTCTTTTGAAGGCAACATGGATCTGGCCATCACCATCCGCACGGCGTGTATCCAAAACGGTCTGCTGATGGTCCGGGCGGGGGCGGGTATTGTGGCGGACTCCAATCCGGAACGAGAGAGGATCGAGACCGTCAACAAGGCCATGGCGATTCAAAAAGCCTTGCAACTGATCACTGAATCCACAACCGGAGGGAAAAATCCATGATCGTCATGATAGACAACTACGACTCTTTCACATATAATCTGGTTCAGTATCTGGAACAAATCGGCGGCCCGGTGCGGGTCGTGCGCAACGACGCCGCCACCGTCGAAGAAATCGCCTCCTGGAACCCCGACGGCATCGTCATTTCTCCGGGGCCGGGAAGACCGGATGCAGCCGGCATATCGTTAGCCATCATCCGACGGTTCACCGGCGCAATTCCGATTCTGGGCGTATGCCTGGGGCATCAGGCCATCGGTATGGCTTTCGGCGGCAAGGTGGTGGCCGCCAAAAAACTGATGCACGGCAAGACATCCGACATTCACGCCGACGGAAAAGCCCTGTACGAAGGGATCCGTCAGCCGTTTCAGGCGATGCGGTATCATTCGCTGGCCGTTGCGCGGGAAGGTCTTCCGGACTGCCTTGACATCACCTCTGAAACCGATGACGGCGAAATCATGGGGCTGCGCCACAAAACGCACCCCACCGAGGGTATCCAGTTTCATCCGGAATCCATCATGACACCCGTCGGGAAACGCCTGCTGCGAAATTTTCTCAAACTCACCGGAACCATTCAATAACAAGGAGCCTATCGTTATGTCGTTCAAAGACCTTCTGGATAAAATCATTCATCACAACAACCTGTGCGAGTCAGAAATGTCCGAAATTATGGATGAAATTTTTTCAGGCAACGCAACCGACGCCCAGATCGGCGCTTTTATGGCGGCGCTTTCCAGCAAAGGGGAGACCTTTGAAGAGCTGGCCGGCGCGGCGCGGGTGATGCGCCGCAAAGCTGTCCGCATTCAGGTGGCGGCGTCCACCATAGTGGATTGCGTCGGCACCGGAGGCGACTGCGCGCACACGTTCAACATTTCCACCACAACGTCGTTTGTGCTGGCGGGTTGCGGTGTGACCGTCGCCAAACACGGCAACCGGTCGGTATCCAGCAAATGCGGCAGCGCCGATGTCCTGGAAAAACTCGGTGTCAACCTGAACTGTCCGCCGGAGCAGGTGGAAGAGGCCATTCAGGAAATCGGCATCGGTTTTCTGTTTGCGCCTCTGTTTCACGGCGCCACGCGGCACGCCGCCAAAGCCAGAAAGGAAATCGGCCTTCGCAGCATCTTCAATATGTTGGGGCCGCTGACCAACCCCGCCGGGGCCAATTGCCAGCTTATCGGCGTCTACGCGCCGGAACTCACGGAGATGTTCGCCCAGGCGCTCAAACTGCTGGGCAGCCGTCGTGCGCTGGTCGTCTATGGACATGACGGTCTCGATGAAATTACGGTCTGCGCCCCCACGCGGGTGTCCGAACTTGAAAACGGCATGATCCGCACCTATGATATCTATCCGGAGCGATATTTCGGAGAGCTGTCTCCACCTGAAACCCTGACGGGAGGCGATCCGGCGGTTAACGCCGTCATCACCCGGAATATTTTAAACGGCGTGGAAAAAGGCCCCAAACGCCATGTGGTGCTGATCAATACGGCGGGCGCGCTGGTCGCCGCGGGAAAGTCGCCCGATTTCAAGGAAGGTATTCAGATGGCGGAAAAGTCCATTGACAGCGGCGCGGCGGCGGCAAAGCTGGACAGCCTGATCCGGTTCACCACAGTATAACCCCCGCCGGAGACCGATCATGACATCCCATATCCTGGACATCATCGTTGCGCAGAAACACCAAGAAATCGCTGCGCTGCTTCAAACGGCATCCGAATCAGAGTTGAAATCAAGAGCCATGTCAACGCCCCGGCATCCCCGGCGTTTCCTCGAAAGACTCAGACGGCCCGGACCTGAAGGCGTCAATATCATCGCGGAAATAAAACGGGCGTCACCGTCCAAAGGCGTTTTGCATCCAGGTCTCGATGCCGGCCGTCAGGCCGCGCTCTATGAATCCGGCGGCGCTGCATGTCTGTCGGTGCTGACGGATATGAAATTTTTTCAGGGCAGCCCGGAAGACCTGCGGGCGGCCCATACGGCCACACGGCTTCCGGTGCTCAGAAAGGATTTTCTGATAGCGCCCTGTCAGATTTATGAATCCTGCATTCTAGGCGCGGACGCCGTTCTTCTGATCGCCCGGATATTGAGTCCGGACATGCTGAAACGCCTTCTGGAAATTACCCGCGAACTTGGCATGGATGCACTGGTCGAAGTGCATTCGGAGTCTGACATGCCGTCCGTAACGGCTTCCGGGGCCAGACTCATCGGCATCAACAACCGGAATCTTCAGACATTCGACACGGACATGGACACCGCCGTCCGGATGGCCTCACTCCTGACGCCGGAGCAAATCCCGGTGGCGGCCAGCGGCGTCCGGAACCGCGGCGACATCGAACGGATCCAGCAGCGGTCGGGCATTTTCAACTTCCTGATCGGTGAAAGCCTGGTCAAGGCCGACGATCCGGCCGGCTTTCTGAAAACCCTGACGGCCCGGAGTACCCCATGACACCCTGGCGCGGACAAATAAAAATCTGCGGCCTGACACAAGCGGATGAGGCTGCGGCGTGCACGGCGTACGGCGCCGACGCCATCGGCATGGTGTTTTACCCCCCAAGCCCCCGAAATATCACGATGGACGCAGCAAAGACCATTTGCAGGGAGCTGCCGGCCCAAACCGCCCGTGTCGGTGTATTTGTCAATGAAACGTTCGATGCTATCATGAAAATCGCGGCGTATTGCGATCTTACGACGGTTCAACTGCACGGCCAGGAGCCGCCGGAGCTTGCCGCCCGGATTCAGCGGGAAGGCGTCGGCGTCATCAAGGCGCTGTTTACCCGATCGGCGCCGTTCATTCATGAGGCCGATCTCTATCCGGAGACCACATTTCTGGTGGAATGCGGCAAAGGCAGACTTCCCGGCGGCAACGCCATGACATGGAACTGGCGGGAAGCACGCACATTCGGGCGGCGATATCCCCTTGTTCTGGCCGGAGGTCTGAGCGCCGACACCATTGCAGCCGCCATCGCCGAAGCCTCCCCGGACGCCGTGGACATCAGCTCCGGCGTTGAATCCAGCCCCGGACGCAAAGATATCCGGAAGGTGAAGGACTTCATGCGCGCGGTTTCAGCGTGTATGACCGAAAGGTCGTCGGTTCGGCGGATATGGACGCCGGCGCATTACCAACAGAACCGCTCCTGAATACACACCGATTTTGGTTTGACATCCTCCCGCAAGCGGGTTACGCTTTAACAGCAGAAACCGATGAATTCAAGGAGGCAATATGACACAAAGCCTGAAAAAGACGATCATCATATTGACGATGGTCATGTGTCTGACAGGATGCGGTTACAATACACTCCAGCAACAGGACGAGGCTGTTTCGAAGGCATGGGCCGATGTGGAATCCACCCTTCAGCGGCGCGCGGATCTGATTCCCAACCTGGTCGAAACGGTCAAGGGATATGCGGCCCATGAAAAGGATACGCTCGAAGGGGTGATTCAGGCAAGATCCAAAGCATCCCAGATACAGCTTACCAGCAAGGATTTGAGTGATCCCAAGGCGATGGAACGATTGAGAGAGGCTCAGGGTCAACTGTCTTCGTCCCTGTCACGCCTGATGCTGCTTGTCGAACGTTACCCGGATCTGAAAGCCAATCAGAATTTTCTCGATCTCCAGACCCAGCTTGAAGGAACGGAAAACCGGATCAACGTAGCCCGTCAACGGTATAACGCCGCCGTGGAAACGTTCAATTATTCGATCCGATCGTTTCCATATAATCTGACGAACAAATTTCTCCTCCACTTACAACATAAAGAGTACTTCAAAGCGGACGCAGCAGCTCAAGCAGCGCCTAAAGTAAAATTCTGAGCCGAGACCGATATGCGTCAACGGATAGCCATATCTTTCTTACTGCTTTTCGGGCTTTGTTTTCTGGTGATGGCGCCCACCGCCAGTGCGGTCATCGCTGTACCCGCACTCCGGGGACGCGTCAATGACGATGCAGGAATGCTGTCCCCTCAGGCGTTCGATAAAATCGAGGCGGAACTCCGATCTCTGGAGCAGACGGATTCAACGCAAATCGTTGTTTTGACCGTTCCCTCTCTGGAGGGTGAACCCATAGAATCTTTCTCGATGCGGGTGGCTGAAGCCTGGAAAATCGGGATGAAATCCATTGACAACGGAGCGATTCTGGTCATCGCCAAAAATGACCGGAAAATCCGGATCGAAGTTGGCTATGGACTTGAGGGCCGTCTCACCGATCTTGTTTCCGGTCAGATTATCCGAAACATCATGGTTCCCGAGTTCAGAACCGGTAATTTCGATGCAGGAATCACCCAGGGCGTCAACGCCATGATACTGGCCGTAAAAGGAGAGTACAAGGCGCCGGTAAATCCGCACCGCACATCCCATGGAAAAGGAACCGGGAGCTTTTTTCCATTTCTGTTCATCGCGTTTATCGCCCTCGGACAGGTGGGACGCACCAACCGGATTTTTGGTGCAATCGCCGGCGCAATCCTCCTGCCCGTCATAGCGGCCGTGGTCTTTTCCGCCGGATTGTTCCTGATTCTGGCTTTAATCCCCGTTGGTTTTTTTGCAGGGCTTCTCTTGTCCATCCTGTTCCCTTTTTCCGGGGGTGGGTTTCCTCCGGGGGGCGGCGGCGGGTACTGGAGCGGCGGCGGCGGCTTCTCTGGAGGCGGTGGCTTCGGCGGTTTTTCTGGCGGTGGGGGCGGTTTTGGCGGTGGCGGCGCATCGGGTGGCTGGTAAACGCATATGAAACATCTGACACAGAAATTTCTGACAGAAACGGATAGAGACAAAATACGCGCAACTGTCGTTGACGCGGAAAAACGCACATCCGGGCAAATTGTCCCCATGGTGGTGTCCGCCAGTTCCCATTATCCCATGGCGGATATCGCTGGCGCATCCGTCATATCGTTTCCCATCGCCATATTGCTGGCGGATCCCATATGCCATCTGATGTGGATGGACGCCCATGACATGTGGGTATTTATCGTTTTGTTCACGGTGCTGTTCAGTATATTTCACGCCATGATCCACCGGATAGTTCCCCTCAAGCGCCTGTTTCTCTCAAAACGCGAAATAAGCGAAGAAGTTCGAAAAAACGCTATCGCCGCTTTTTATCAGGAAGGACTGCACAGAACCCGGCATGAAACCGGAGTTCTCATATTCATTTCCATTCTGGAACGCAGCGTCTGGATACTGGCGGACAGAGGTATCAACGAAAAGGTTCCGGATACCGCGTGGAAGGACGTTATCTCTCTGATCCGCAACGGCATTCTGGAGAAACGTCAGGCCGACGCATTATGCGACGCCATCCAGCAAGTCGGAAAAATTCTTGAAACGCACTTTCCTGCATGCAAGGAGAACACCGACGAACTGGCCGATCTCATCGTTGAAGAATGACGGCTTTGTAGAAAGTCCGGATGCTGTGTTGCGCTGCACCAGTACGCCTCACCCCTCAGGATTTGCGCGCCTTGCCTGCGAACTTTTTACAAAGCTGTCAAGAATAGCTATCACCCACTCGATATTTTCACAGTTACAAGGAGCAGCACCATGGACACCGTTTACGACCTGAGCCAAATCACCCTGTCACTGAAGTCCAACGAAAAGGTCATCGCATTTAACGGGTTTATCATCTATCAGGAGCAGAAGCCCGCCGGAGAAGGCGTCCTCAAGATTTCCTCATTTACCCGCTCGGACTGGAGCGGATATCTGACCCTGACCTTCATCATTGATACGGACAGCGCCCCAGGAATTCGGGACAGGCTGACCGGCGTTTTTGCAGGTATTAACGAGACAGCGGTGCGTCGTTTTTTTCCAGGACCGTTTGAAACGGTATTGCGCTGCCCGATGGATTCCCTGTCCAAATCCGGAAAATGGTATTTTGAGGAAATCAATATTTATTTCAAGGCCCTGAAAGGCAAGGAACGCGCCATCACCGAACAACACCTGATTCCCGCTCTGGAGAAAATACTGCCATTTCGTTTCGATCCCCTCGAATGGTGGGATCAGCATCCGTTAAAGGCTCAAAAAGCCTCTCAAGCCGGACCACCGGCCGCGGCGGACTCACTGAAAGACACGATTCTCAACTGGTTTCGCTCGTTGTAACGAACAGACAGTGACGCACCTGCTGCAAGACAAACATCCGATGAACTGATATATTCGATACCTGCACGGGGGTATTTTCATGAATGTCATTTATGATCTGGGTCAAATCACCCTGTCGCTGAAACCCGATGAAAAGCTCATTGCATTCACCGGGTTTTCCATCTTTCAGAATCGGCAACCCGTCGGAGAGGGAATTCTCAAAATATCATCATTTCAAAATATGTTCATTACCCGTGCAGACTGGAGCGGTCATCTGACGCTCACGTTCATCATAGATACGGACCCCGTCCCCGAAATCCGGGGCAACCTGGCCACTATCTTTGAAAATATCACTGAATCCACCATCCGCCGTTTTTTCACCGATACGTTTGAAACCGTATCGCGCTGTCCAATGAACGCCGCGTCCAAATCCGGAAAATGGTATTTCGAGGAAATCAATATCTACTTCAAAACACTGAAAGACAAGGAACCCGCCATCATCGAGCAACACGTGATCCCCGCCCTCGAGACAATACTGCCATTTCGTTTCGATCCCATCGAATGGTGGGATCACGCCCCATCAAAACATCAAAATGCTTCTGAACTCGAAACGCCAAGAGCTGCAGGATCGTTGAAAAATGCAATTCTCGACTGGTTCCGTTCCCTTTAAATGTAAAAGGGGTAATTCGATCTATTGGACAGGGTGTCTCATCGTCGCCCTGACGATGTTGACGATATCGCCCGGCGCTGCTGTAGCGAATTCAGAATTGGATGCGCCGGCGTCATCCGCATCACCGTGGTCAATCGCGCTTAAAACCCGATACTTTTTCAACAGCCACACCTCCTATGAATTCGGCAATCCTTTTCCCCCCAATCAGGCGCCTTTGAGCCGTCTGGAATTTCCGCTGGACTCATGG
>JAJYBO010000239.1 GCA_021778975.1 Deltaproteobacteria bacterium | reverse complement strand
CAGTTTAAATTTTAACATCATTTCCAATTGAAGTGTAACTATTATTGGAGAAAAATCCATTATCAATGCGTCTCCATAGCGGCTGAAAAATAAGTTTGTCCAAAGTCCAAATGTTTAGTAAAGTTAATTCGTATGATACGATTGATAAGGAGATGTAATCATATCCGTATGAATCACCCCCCAGACGATATCGAAGATATTGACAGGATATTGCAAAGTCCGTAACCTGCCGGTCAATGGTTGATGAATGGTGTCACCAGAATTTCAGGAGCAAATCACCACGTCCGTGGCTACGACGAAGCAGGAGGTTGTCTTGAGGCATTCCATACAGTTCCAGAAAAACAGCGTGTTTGTGAACGACCGTCGCGCCGGAAGGATTGAATGGTCCAAAACCGCAAGAACATCCCGCCACACCGATCTGGAGCGGCTGCTGGCGGAACGCACCGAGAAACTCAAACAGTCCGAAGAAAACAGCCGCCTGATCTTGCAGTCCGCGGCGGAAGGCATTTTCGGAACCGACGCGCAAGGCCGCTGCACGTTTGTCAACGAAGCCGCTCAGAAAATGCTGGGATACGCCGCCGAAGAAATTCTCGGTCAGTCCATTCACGATCTGTTTCACCATTCAAATCCCGACGGCGCGCCGCACCCGCCCCAGGAATGCCCCATCTATCTGGCCTACACCGAAGGAATCACCCGTTTCCGCCGGGACGAGGTATTTTGGCGCAAGGACGGTTCCTGCTTCGACGTTTCCTACACCAGTGTTCCCCAGCGCAAAGAGGCGACAATTGTCGGTGCGGTCGTGGTATTCCGTGATATCACCGAACGCAAGAAAGGCGAAGATGCGCTGCAGGAGAGCGAATACCGCCTGCAGACGATTCTGACGACATCCAACGAAGGCTTCTGGTGGGTCAACAACGATGCCGTAACCCTGTCCGTCAACGACGCCATGTGCCACATTCTGGGGCGGCCGCGGGAACAGATACTGGGCAGAAAGATTCATGAGTTTCTGGATGCGGAAAACCGTATAATCATAGAGGATCAGCTCCGAAGAAGGGCCGCCGGCGAGACCGGGGTTTATGAAATCGCGGTGTGCCGTCCGGATGGCGCCAGCGTGACGTGCCTCTTTCATGCCACGCCGTTTTGCGACAAAAACGGAATCAAAACCGGCTCTTTCGCCATGGTAACGGATATCGTTGACCGCAAGCGCATGGAAGAAGCGCTCATCGAAGCCCGGAACAAAGCGGAATCCGCAACAAAGGCCAAAGGGGATTTTCTGGCCAACATGAGTCATGAAATCCGCACCCCCATGAACGCCATTCTGGGGATGACTCACTTAGCTCTCAAGACGGATCTGGCGCCCCGGCAGCGGGATTATCTCAACAAGATACAGCTTTCCGCCAATTCCCTTTTGGGAATCATCAACGATATTCTGGATTTTTCCAGAATTGAGGCGGGCAAGCTCAATATGGAGTTTATCGGCTTCAATCTGGACGAAGTATTGGACAATCTGGCCGCGATGATGACGATCAAGACCCAGGAAAAGGAAGGGATCGAAATTTTGTTCAACACCGATGCCAGTGTTCCCCGCTCTCTTGTGGGCGACCCCCTGCGGCTCGGTCAGGTTCTGGTGAATTTGGCCAATAATGCCGTTAAATTTACCGATCATGGAGAAATCGTAGTTTCCACAGAACTGCTCGACCTCGACAATCGCCGGGCGGAACTCCGTTTTGCCGTGCGGGATACAGGCATCGGCATGACCGAAGATCAGATATCGCATTTGTTCACCCCATTCAGTCAGGCAGACACCTCCATCACCCGCAAATACGGCGGCACCGGTCTGGGACTGAGCATCAGCCAGCGGCTGGTGGAGATGATGGGTGGTCGCATTTGGGTGGAAAGCGTTCCGGATGTCGGCAGCACGTTTTTTTTCACGGCTTTTTTTGAGATTGGCGAAAGCGAAAGCCGGTTGTGCCGCCTGCCACCGCCAAATCTGAGAGGCATTCGGGCGCTGGTCGTGGACGACAGCCCTACCTCTCGGGATATTTTTCAGAAAATGCTCGAATCTTTCACATTCCAGGTCACACTGGCGGACTCTGGTGAAGCGGGATTGAAAGAAATAGAAAAATCACTTGCCGGCCCGTCCTATGATATCGTGGTGATGGACTGGAAAATGCCGGACATGGATGGTTTCGAGGCTGCCAGGCGGATCAAGCATGACCCGCGGTTGTCCCGGCTTCCGGTCGTCATTCTGGTCAGCGCCTATGGTCGGGAAGAAATTCTGTGGAGGGCGGAATCCGCCGGTCTGGATGCTTTTTTGATCAAGCCGATCAGTCCCTCGGTCATGTTTGATACCATCTTGCAGGCGCTGACCAAAACGCCATATCGGGAAACCACCGGCTTTTTCGAACGGAAAGAAGCGCCTCCGGATAAAATGGCGGGGCTGGAGGGGGTTCGAATTCTGCTTGTTGAAGACAACGAACTGAACCAGCAGGTGGCGATGGAGATCCTGGCTGGCGCCGGGGTAATCGTCACCCTGGCCGGCAATGGGCAGGAAGCCCTGAACGCCGCGGCGTCACATTCATTTGACGCGGTGCTGATGGACATCCAGATGCCCGTGATGGATGGCTACACCGCCACCCGAATGCTGCGTCAGGACCCACGGCTGAAAGATATGCCCATCATCGCCATGACCGCTCATGCCATGTCTGGCGATCAGGAAAAGAGTGCGGCGGCCGGCATGAACGATCACATCCCCAAGCCCATTGATCCGCCCCGGCTTTTCGCGGTTCTGTCGCGATGGATTACAGCCACCCGGCATACCGATGCTCCGGAAGACAGATCTCGTGCGGCAATCGCCTCGTCCGCCGGTGGCGACGCCCCGGCGCTGGCGGACACAGCACTGTTTCCGACAGCGCTGGAGGAATTCGATTTAATGGATGGGCTTCAGCGATTGGGAGGCAATCAGACGCTTTACCGCAAGCTCCTGACGGATTTTGCCGCCCGGTACAATCGAACGGCCAGCGATGTGGCTCAGGCGATAGCCGCCGGGGACTACCAGAAATCTCGCCAGATTGTTCACGATGTCAAAGGACTGGCCGGAAATCTGGGAGCGCCGGCGCTTCAATCCGCCGCGTCGGAACTGGAAAAGCGGCTCAAACATGCGGATGAGAATCTGTCATCGGAGGCTGTTTCGGCGGAATTGAGCGTTTTTGAATCCCGGCTGAACCGTGCGGTGGAATCTGCCCGCTCCCTGACGCCATTGACGCCGGCGGCATCCCAGGTTGTACTGCCGGTGGAAGTTTCGGAACAAACGCCTGCGCTTTCCCGTGAAATGATCGAACGGTTGCATGACGCCGCCGAAATGGGAGATATATCGGGTCTGAAGGCTATTGCCGCGGAGATGGGGTCTGGTTCTAAGGAATTTGTCTGTTATGCCGATCGGATTGTCCGGATGGCGGATGATTTCGACTTTGACGGCATTTTGAAACTGGCCGGTATATCGGGCGATTCGTCACCCGGTTGACCACATCGGCAACCACGGGAAGTATAGCTATCTGAAACATCGGACATCGGAATTGATTCCCGGATGGGTTGCACCCCAAAATATATCTTGACATTTAAAATATTTTTTCATAGAGCCGTCAAACATGGCGACACCCAATTCATGTTCCATTTCGTCGTGCTGATGTTCCAATATGCTTGACTTTTCAGTCAAAAAAGATTGAAAAATCGTTGTAACTCCCCCTGTTTTGGACAATAGACAATGATGAAAATTTTGCATATGGTCATTTTTTTAAGCTTTGCCATAGCGATGCCACCGTTGTGTATGAATACCTCCGTATTGCCAGATACGGCCTGTCCATTTTTAGATACTACCATTATTGATGAGCAATGGCAGGACGGCATTCAGCGTAGAACCGTTTTTTTTCATATTGCCATTACACCGGCAAATGCCTTTCTGCGTATTGTTTACATGGATCAGCGAGTTATTTCCTCAGCACAAACTTCTTTCAGTCCCCAAAAAATATTTTATCCAGACCTCCAATATGTTGCAGTTCAGCACCTTTCAGTACCGATGATTTTAAACGCAAAAAAGATGTATCCGGCAACGTGTCACTTCCGATCAACAACGCCAGAGCCGCCTGTCCCACCGCCTCGTCTTACCTGATATCATTTTTTATTTTGGCCATATATCGTAATTTGGCAATGACAACATCAGTATCAGTTGCTGTGTCTAATTTCGTCATTGCCAACAATATTCAGATTGACTCAGTGGTCAATCCAAAAAAAAGGATATCAAAATGAAAAAAGGACTCATCGGATTCAT
>JAJYBO010000029.1 GCA_021778975.1 Deltaproteobacteria bacterium | reverse complement strand
CCGATCTAAACTGTTCTTTCCAATGCTTCCGTATCAATTTCAATGGAGTTTGACATGCCAGAAAAAACCATTTTCAGTATCTGCGGTATGTGTTCCGTTCACTGTCCTGTGCAGGTGAATGTCGTCAATGGAGAATGTTCATTCATTCAGGGCAATCCCACTGTCCCTGGGATTGCAGGGGCGCTGTGCGCACGCGGCGCGGCCGGTGTCGAATTCATCAAGGACAATGAGAGACCTCAATTCCCCATGATCCGCAAAGGCGAGCGCGGGGAAGGCAAATGGGCCAGAGTTTCCTGGGATGAGGCTCTGGATACTGTCGCCAAAAAGATTACGGATGTTCAGACCCGTTATGGACGCGAAAGTTTCATGTGGTCCGACAATGCCGGAGAATTTTCCGATCTTTTTGAAGCGTTTGTTCGTGGTGTGGGATCACCCAACTATCACACCAGTAATGCCGTCAGTGATATCAATGTACATCATGCCTGTCAGTCGCTCTTCGGTTTCGGAAACGATGCGTTTGTATATGACTACAAAAAAGCCGGATATGTCGTACTTCAGACCCGGAATCTTTTTGAATCCATTGATATTCAGGAGGTCAACAATCTTTTAGACAGTCTGGAATCCGGATGCAAATTGGCGGTCATTGATATTCGGGCCACGGTGTCTTCCGCAAAATCCGATCTATTTCTGATGATCCGGCCCGGAACCGATTATGCCTTCAATCTATCGGTCATTCATGTGCTGCTGAACCAGCATTTGTACAACGCCCACTTCGCGGAGCGCTGGATCAAAGATTTGGATGCCCTGAAATCGTTTGTCGCGCCTTATACACCTGCGTGGGCTGAAGCCGAAACCGGTATCACAGCGGATATTATTGTTGAATTCGTTAAAGAAATAGCCAAAGCGGCGCCGTCGGTTATCTGGCATCCTGGGCGGATGACTTCCCGATATGCAGATTCGTTCTATGTCAGCAGAACGGCGTTCATTATCAATGCGCTGCTGGGCTCTATCGGGGCCAAAGGTGGTCTGGTGCTTGCCGCGTCACCGGAGGATATCGGTCGTAACGGCCTGAAGAAATTTATTGATTTACTACCAGCGGTTACGAGTGTTAGAGCGGATGGGGCGGGGAGCGAACGCCCGGTCTTCGATCCCCGAAAAGGGATGTTGCATCTGGCATTTAAGGCGGCCGAAAGCGAAACGCCATACCCACTGAAAGCCTGCATGTGTTTTGGCCATGATCCACTGGCGTCATTTCCGGATCCCAAAGCGCTGTCCCGGATTCTGGACCATCTGGAGTTCATTGTCTGCGCGACGGCCAACTGGTCTCAGACCGCCTGGAATGCGGACGTCGTGCTTCCGGTGTCCGCTTACCTGGAACAGGAAAGCATCATGACGCAGCATAACGGGCTTAAACCCGATTTTCGCGTCCGGTTCCGATGTATGGATCCCCGGCTGGACACCAAAGCAGATTGGGAAATCATTTCAGAGCTTTCAAAACGCATGGGAATATCGGCGCTGACGTTCACGGGGATTCAGGAAGTCTGGAAATATCAACTTCGGGATACCCTCGTTTCTCTGGAACAATTTTATGAATCGGGCGTTGTAGCGCTTTCCGAAAAGCCGGTCCGAAAGGCGCTCACGGATCAAACATTCACGACTGCCAGCCATCGGATTGAGATTGTCAACTCCCGATGGGAAGCCGCCCAGGTGTCTTCACTAAAACCTTATGAGTCCCGCAAGCGACCAGAATCAGGGTATTTCCGACTGACCGTTGGCGGATGTGCGCTCCACGCTCAGGGACATACCATCAATAATCCCAGACTCTTTCCGCAAATGTCCGAAAATGTGCTGTGGATCAATGAAGCGGTTGCCAAATCGCTTTCCATATCCGACGGTGACAGGGTTATGATTTCAAACAACGGCGTTTCCGCGGAAATCACCGCCAAAGTGACGGTGCATATCCATCCGGAAGCTGTTTTCATGATTCATGGGTTTGGCCGCAGCATTCCGGCGGAATCGAGAGCGTTCGGTAAAGGGGTCTCCGACAGGTCCCTGATGGTCGGCGGTCTGAATCTGTGGGATGTCGCGGGCGGTGGTATCGCGTTTCAGGAGCATTTCATATCGGTGAAAAAGATATAGGTATTTTCTAATAAATATCATGTGCTGAAATGCAGAGGATATGGGGGTGTTCATTTTTTAATAATATATTCTCATTTTCAATGAACTGAAAACCAAAGCCTCCTTTCAGGAGGCTTTGGTTTTTTTATACTTTTATATGACTGGGGACAGCCGTGATCGTTTACGAGGTTGTCAGGTGCAGTGATCGGTTATGGGAAAAAAGAATAAAAAAAGCGGGAAAAAAGAAGGGAATCTGTTGCAAAATGCGGCGCGACAGTCGGTAGAGCAGCTTTTAGACGATGCGCGAGGGTGGTTGCAGCGGGGCAAGGCTCGTGAAGCCATTGATGTGTTGAAACAGGCCGGAAAGCTTGATAAAAACGCTGAAGGTATCAATGTCCTGTTGTATCGCGCCTATTCACTTCGTGAAGAACAACTCCGGTCTAAAGGAATGACCGCCGAAGCCGATGTCGTCAAGAAGATAGCTTTCTCGATAATGCCGGGAATCGAAATATTGACCGATGCTGAATTGTCCGAATATATTGGAAAAGCCTCGATTCGAGAATTCCTGCCCGCGTGTATGAAGTTTTTCAATGACCATCCGGCGCCGGAATGGTTGTATCGTCGGATCGCATACCGACTTATGGTATCGCCCGACTGGGATGCCATCGCGTCACTGGATGCCTCTCACCCGCTCAAACAACATGCCAGAGCTGCTCAAGAAGCCGTTTCCCTGATGAACAACGGGAAATGGGAAGATGCCGCGCAGTCGCTCAAGAGCGTTCCCCGCATTTCTCCTTATATGCCCATGCGTCTTTTTTGCAGGGCCATGGCGCAGTTCTACGAGGAGGAAGACAAGGAAATGCTTCAAACCCTGTCTCGAATTCCGGATGATTTCCCGCTACAGGGGGTGATCGAGAATTTGAAACGGTATGCCTCTGGCGCCAATATCGGGCAAAATCCGTTCTGTAATGATTCGATCCATCTTGAAACGCTTGTGGACACCATACTAAAAATAATCCGCTCTCGAAAGTTGAACCAGCTTCCAATGTCTGTCAGAACTCTTGCGAACGCTGTTTTTCCGGCGGATCCGAACTTTGCCATCTGGTATATCCTGGACGTGATCATACCAGAAGTCTTGCGTTCAAATATTTATATAGAAGACTATCTGGAGTTGATTTCCGTTCTGTTGCCGGATCGTCTTGCGGGTATCATGAAAAAAAAGATGGAGTTCATACTGGGCAACCATTATTTATTCATGGATGGCATTAAATATCTGGTCGCCCTGGAGAAAGAAATCAGCGATCCCGTTCAGCGGAACATCGTTTTGGGTATGGTGATGGTTAAAATTGCTCAAGAGCTTAAAAAAGATAAACCTCTTGTTCAGTCCCAACTATTGAAAACGCTGATTCAACAGTCAAAAGCCATTGAATGTTTACGAGATATTTCCAATCCGGAAATGATCGCCGTCAAACTGGTGGCCAGCGCCTGCGAACTCGATCCGCTAAATCGCGGGGCTTATGAATGTCTGGTCAAGCTTCCCAGAACCAGTAAAGACATATGGAAAATCGTTGAAGCCGTTCTTTTGAAAATGTCCGAAATGTTACCGGAAGATCCCTTTCCCTGTCTGGAGCTTGCGCCCATATATTACGAAAAGAATGCATTTCGGAAAGCTGAAAATATTCTGGCGGAGGCGTCTCGACGGGCGCCTCACGACAACCGGGTCATAGATCGCCATGCCTTGTCGCTTTTGGTATCCGCCTGGAAGAACTTTCAGCGTAAGAAATATCATCTGATGGAAGCGGATTTTCTGAAGGCAGGCCAGTTCAATTCAAAGAAAGTAGCTCCTTTTTTGCTTGAAAAACAGCTTTTATATGATCTGGTAACATCTCATGACGTCTCCGCCGTATTGAAAAACGAGAGATTACTGCAATATCCGGCGATAGAACAAATGCGGATTCTCGCCATGTTGTACGGTGATATCGAGGCAATGCCGAAAGGGACATTTCCCGCCGATATCATTACGCAACTCGGCGCATACATCAAGAAACAGCTTCGCGCTCTTCCGTTGAATAAATCCGCCGATATCGCGGTGCTGCTGTCGCCGCTTCCCGAAGAATTTCGCCTGATATTGCCATCCATTAATATCGCTTTGATATTGCTTGAGAAACAGCCAGCTATTTTCAGCCATATTCCGGATGCGGAACTTGTCAATACATTCCTTCTTATTTTTCAGCGCGATATTCTGGAAATTATGGCGAAGGAACTGAGGCAGCGTCTGCGTAAGATATTGCAATCATACCGGTATCCAATCCGATTTTTTCTGGTCGCTATCGAACAGATAGCCAGTTCTTCGTACAATACAGCGCCGTTCAATGACATCATAGAGAAGGCCAGTGACGAAATGATGCATTCATTGAAGAATATTTCTCAGAAACTTTCTCGATATGCATTCGGAGATTTGAAAAAGGCTCTGGAATTTTTCAACTTCCCGGAAGATAGTGGTGGTTTTTTATTTGATGACGATGAATTCGATGACATTGCTGGAGAAGTACCGGCGGGCATCATCAAAAAAATGATCCTGTCAAATATGACTGCCAAAGAAAAACAAGAAATGATAGCCAGTATCGAGTTGTTGATAGATAAGCTTGACCTTCGGGGCGCGTCAAAAGGTGAGATTTTGTCGGCCCGGATGGAAATTATGTCTGTTCCACAAACAAAAAGTATGCTTTTTCTGATTGGCGTAATGGGCGACTCTTTAGGTGAAAAACTTTCTCGTGAAGCCAAAATTTTGATTTCTAAGTAAAACGGATTCTCTCATAAAAAGTTGAACTTCAGACGATTTTGTAAAAAGGCCGCGGGCAAGGTGCGCAAATCCCGAGGCGTACTTTTATGGTGCGCCGCAACGACGAAGGATGTAACGCAGCATCCGAACTTTTTACGAAGTCATCAAAACGGTTAAGTGAAATATATCTTATGCTGATTTATTATATTACGCTCGGTCTGACGCCGGATGCTTCGGATGAACAGATTCGCAGCAATTATCTCGAATTGGTGAAACGCTACACCCCTGAAAAGGCTCCGGAACGCTTTCGAAGGATTACAGCCGCATACGAAGCTCTCAAGGATATCCGTAACCGTCTGGAAAATTTATATATGAGTCCGGAACACCGCTCGGATACAGAGGTAAGTTTGCGCAGTCTGATACAGATTGTCTTTGAAAAAAGACACCGCGTCGGGCTTCGAGAACTGCTTGATTCACGGGTGTGTCGGTCATGAAAGCAGACTGGATTCTTCCCTGGATACAGCGGCAGTGGTGTCTTTTCGATGAAAAGGCGTGGCTACCATTTTTGACGTGGCGATCGAAGCGTCTCAGAAAAAAAATCGAAGCCAGAATCCGGAAATACCACCTGATATATGACTGGAAGGAAAAAGTGTTCGAGGATTTTTCGGCATGGCTTGCCGAACTGCCCGAAGACAGCCTGTCCACAGGCAATCCATCGGAAACGCCTGTATCATGTGATTTGTTCACGCTGCTTTCCGAATTTATCACCCTGAAGCAGGAAATACGGCTACAAAACCGGGAACAGGACAAGACCCTCGCCGCGCTGAGCAGTTTTACGGAGGTTTATCAGCAAACCGCCGAACTTTTCAGAAACCGCACCCAGTCAATCGCTCAGTTGGAGGAAAATATCCGCCGCTCCAGCGAAAAACGGGTGTTGAAACCTTTTATGGATGTGCGGGATGCACTGGTCAGGGGCCGGCAGGCCAGTATCTCCATTACAGCGATTCGGAGTTTTTTCAGACCTCCGCCCAAAGGCATCGAAAGCATTACGGAAGGCTATGAAATGGCGCTTCGCCGGTTGGACGGCGTTTTGGCGAATGCCGATATCCGGGTGATCGAAAGCCTCGGAAAGCCCTTCGATCCCAAAACCATGAAGGCGGTGGACAAACGCCCCGAAGCTGGCGTTGAAAAAGGCGTCGTTCTCGAGGAACTGTTGACAGGGTTTGTGTGTGGCAATGAAATCTTGAGGACGGCTGAAGTCATTGTCGCCGACTGAGGCCAGCGGCTCGTTTACCCCCCTATACGCGGGTATTGCCCTCCCGGTATTTAGAGAACATTTATAGAAACGGAGATAATTATGGATCCCATTGTGGGCATAGACCTGGGTACCACCAATTCTGAAATCGCTTTCATCATTGATGGCAATTCCACTGTAATTACCGAGAACGACAACGGCATTGTGCCTTCGGTTGTCGGTCTGGACGCGGACGGCAAAATCATTGTGGGCGCGGAAGCGCTGAATCAGGCTGTCATCGCGCCGGAACGGACCGTTCAGTCGGTCAAACGGCTGATGGGGACGGATCAGCGGATCCCGATGGGCGATACGACATATCTGCCCCAGGAGATTTCCGCCTGCATTTTGAAAGCCCTGAAGGAGCGCGCCGAAAGAACCCTCCAGCAACCGATCTACAAGGCCGTCATTACGGTGCCCGCCTATTTTACGGATGCCCAGCGCCAGGCGACTCGAGAGGCCGGAGAAATCGCGGGGCTGAACGTTGTCCGGATTATCAACGAACCCACAGCCGCTTCTCTGGCATATGAAAGCGAAAACGCCGCCGCCCAGACAATTCTGATATATGACCTTGGGGGCGGTACATTCGATGTATCCGTCGTCCGCATCGAAAACAGCGTCGTGGAAGTTCTTGCCAGCACCGGCGACAACCATCTGGGCGGAGACGACTTCGACAAAAAAATTCTCGATGTATTGACCGCGTATATTCAGAAAGATCTGTCTCTGAATGTCAGCCAGAATCCCGTTGTCATGGCCCGCCTTCGCCGCGCTGCGGAGAAAGCCAAGATCGCCCTGTCGTTTGAACCATACGCCCGTATCGAAGAGGATCATATCGGCAAAAAACTCTTCCGAAACATCCACCTGTCCTACGAGCTGTCGCGGAGTGATTTTGAAAAAATGATCGAGGACGATCTGCTGCGCACCATGGATTCCGTATCCAAAGCGCTGGAAGACGCTTCACTGCTGCCATCCGCGATTGACAAGATCATTCTGGTAGGAGGTTCTACCCGCATTCCGCGGATATCTCACATGCTGGAAGAAAAATTCGGTCAGGAGCCTCATGGCGAAATCGATCCCGATCTTTGTGTCGCCTTAGGCGCGGCCATTCAGGCTGGCCGGGAAATGGGGCTGGATTCCTCCAGTATCCTGCTGGACATCACCCCGTATTCGTTTGGGACCTCCGCTCTCGGAGAAGTGGATGGCATTCAAACTCCGTACATGTATGTCCCCTTGATTCATCGCAACACCAAACTGCCCACCAGTCGCGGTGAAGCATTTTATACGATTTATGACAACCAGGCTCAAGTCGAGGTGAAAGTATATCAGGGGGAGGATCCGTACGCTCTCAACAATATCCTGTTGGGCAAATACATGTTCGATTTGACGCCATCGCCCGTCAACAGTGTTATCATCGTTCATTTCGATTTAGATATCAATGGCATTCTCAAGGTTCAGGCGACTGAAAAAATTTCCGGCAAGAAAATCGAGGCCGTGATCGAAAACGCCATCAGCCGGTTTTCCGAAGGCGAGATATCCAGATTCAAAGAACGGGTGGAAGAAATGTGGCGTCCGTCGGAAGGGGATATATCGCAGGCGTCGGGTGTTCAGCGTTCTTCCGGAGCCGCGCCCGCGGACATTGAAGCCGTGCTGACCAAAGCCTTGGATAAACTCGACCGGGCGCCCGAAGAAGATCGGGATGAAATGGTCAACCTCATGGAAGACATCCAGGATGCGGTTTCGGAAAATCGGCTCGATGACGCTCGCTCATTCGTCAGCCAGCTTGAAGAAATCTTGTTTTATATCGAATAGCTTTTTACTGGAAGCCGCCATGGAACGCTGTCCTGTCTGTAACGCCCGCTGGAATGGAAAACGAATTTGTCATCGCTGCAAATCCGAGGTCGGAAAGCTCGCGGACATCGAAACCGCCAGTGACGACCTTTATCGGCAGGCCGTAGCCGCCTGTCGGGCCACCGATTATACGGCGATGATGGACTGCGCTCTCCGCGCCTGCTCACTGCGCAGTACGCCAGAAAATATTCAGATGGCGGCCTGCGCGGCGGTCATGTCCCGGCGGTTTGATATGGCGCTCGGATTCTATAAAAAACTGGCCTGTTCGGAACAGGATA
The DNA here is from genome assembly GCA_021778975.1 of Deltaproteobacteria bacterium. GTDB lineage: Bacteria > Desulfobacterota > Desulfobacteria > Desulfobacterales > Desulfatirhabdiaceae > RAAP-1. The sequence goes on along the minus strand of JAJYBO010000029.1, from coordinate 9,698 downwards.
ATTCCGGATAGGCCGGTTTTTTCTGCCCTGGCATCATGCGCCGAGCTGGCGTTTTAAAATGTCATTGACCATTTGGGGATTGGCCTTGCCCCTGGTTTCTTTCATGACCTGTCCGATAAAAAATCCAAAAACCTTTTCTTTGCCGCCGCGATAATCCGCGGCTTCCTTCGGATATCGGGCGATGATCTGGTGGGCTACCTGTTCGAGCGCCGACGTATCGCTGACCTGCATCAATCCTTTTTCCTGAACGATCACCTCCGGCGGCTTACCGGTTTTGGCCATCTCGTCAAAAACGGTCTTGGCGATTTTGCCGCTGATGATACCGTCATCCACCAGTTTCAGAAGCGCGGCCAGCGCGCCAGGCGATACCGGAGACTGGCCGATATCTTTGCCTTCGGTGTTCAGGAGCGCCAGAAGTGACCCCATAATCCAGTTGGATGTCTGTTTGGGATTGTTGGGGTGCGCTGAAACACTTGTTTCAAAATAGTCCGCCAGCTCGCGGCTGGAGGTCAGAACCTCTGCATCGTAGGCGGGAAGGCCGTATGCGCCGATGAACCGCTCGCATTTGGCGTCCGGAAGTTCTGGAAGATTTTTGCGGATATCCTCTACCCAGGCGTCGTCAATGGTCAGGGGCAGCAAGTCCGGATCCGGGAAATAGCGGTAATCATGGGCTTCCTCCTTGCTTCGCATGGAGGTGGTCTGTCCTTTGTCCGGATTCCAGAGCAGGGTTTCCTGAACAATCTGGCCGCCATCCATTATGACCTCTTTCTGACGCTGGATCTCATAGAGAATGGCTTTTTCTACGTGCTTGAAAGAGTTGAGATTTTTGAGTTCGGTGCGGGTGCCGAATGCGGAGGCGCCGTGGGGGCGGATCGAAACATTGGCGTCGCACCGAAAGCTGCCTTCTTCCATGTTGCCATCGCAGATTTTCAGATATCGCAGGATGGCGCGCAGTTTTCGGAGATACGCGCCGGCGGCTTCCGCGGATCGGATATCCGGTTCGCTGACGATCTCGATCAACGGTACGCCGGTGCGGTTTAAATCTACCCGGCTGAAAGATTGCGTCGGATCGTGAAGCAGCTTGCCGGCATCTTCTTCCATATGAATACGGGTAATACCGATACGCTTTACGGTGTTCTCTATCTCGATGTCAATATACCCCCGCTGCGCGATGGGAAGCTCGTACTGAGAAATCTGATAGCCTTTGGGCAAATCGGGATAGAAATAGTTTTTACGGGCAAACTGGCTGTGGCCCGCAATCTGGCAGTGGGTGGCCAGCGCCATTCGCAGCGCGTACTCCACAACTTTTCGGTTCAGCACCGGCAACACGCCTGGCATCCCCAGACAGATCGGGCAGGCATGGGTATTGGGAGCGGCGCCGAACGCCGTCGAACAGCCGCAAAATATTTTGGATGTCGTACTGAGCTGGGCATGAACTTCAAGCCCGATAACAGGTTCAAATTCCATAAACATCGTCCTTCATGAAATGAGATCGAAAAATTCCAGGGGGTGATATTCCCCATCAGTCGTCCGGCATTGTGGCTGAAAGCGCTTTGGCCAGGGACGGGTACAGTTTGAATATTCGGTCCATTCGGGTCATTTTAAACAGGGACATGACCGGATCCTGAATACCGCACAGGCTGATCTCGCCCTTTCCTGCAGTCAGCTTCAGCAGCGACACGATGACACCGAGTCCACTGCTGTCAATAAAGTGAACCTGCGACAGGTCGAGAATGATATGATGGCCGGCATCACCGATCCGTTCTATCAGTTGGCTCTTGAAATCAGCGGCTGACGAGGCATCAATACGTGATTCATAGGGGGTAATGACCAGAACATCTCCAATCTGGTCTGTTTCTATCTTCATGGTCTCTCCTCTCTGAAAGCCTGCAACATACCGTTATGGATGAATCGGACACAGATTCCAGATATCCCGTGCATATTCATGGATGGTTCTATCGCTGGAAAATTTGCCGATCCGGGCCACATTCAAGATGGATTTTCGGTTCCACAGCGGTATTTGTTGATATTCCTGAGCAATCCGTTCATGCGTCTGGCAGTAGGACGGAAAATCGGCGATATGAAAATAAGTATCCCCTTTTTCGAGCAACAGGTGGTATATCCAGCGGAACAGACCTGGTTCATGCGGGCAAAAGCGGTTGTCCCAGAACGCATCCAATACCCTGCGAACATCGTCGTTTTGATGGTAGTTCTCTAAAGGCAGATACGTTCCGGCCCGTTTCATCTCAAGGATTTCAGCGGTTTTCAGACCGAAAATGAAGATGTTGTCCGCGCCGAATTCTTCCTGCATTTCTACATTGGCGCCATCTAGGGTGCCGATGGTCAGCGCGCCGTTCAACGCAAATTTCATGTTGCCGGTGCCCGAAGCCTCCGTGCCGGCGGTGGATATCTGCTCGCTGAGTTCTGCCGCCGGAATCATTCTTTCCGCCAGAGATACACGGTAATCGGGGATGAAGACGACTTTCAAGCTGTCATGAACGCGGCGATCCTTGTTGATGACATTGCCGACATTGTGGATCAGTTTGATGATCTGTTTGGCGGCCCAGTATCCTGGAGCGGCTTTTCCGGCAAAAATACAGGTTTTGGGAACGGTGGGCGTCACACCGTCTTCGATGATGCGGAGATATTCATGGACAATCCGCATGACGTTCAGCAGTTGACGCTTGTATTCGTGGATCCGCTTGGCATGAATGTCGAACATGGAATCGGGGTTGATTCTGGTGTGCGTCGTCTCATAAATGGTTTGAATCAGGCGCTCTTTGTTGGACTGTTTGATTTTTCGGAACTGGCTGATACATACGGGGTCGTCGGCGTAGGACTCCAGCTCATGCAGTTTGCTCAAATCTGTAATCCAGGAATCGCCCGTCAGCTCCGTCAACAGGGCGGCCAGCAGGGGATTGGATTTCAGCAGCCAGCGCCGCGGGGTGATGCCGTTGGTTTTGTTGTTGAAACGCTCCGGCCACCGGGCGTGAAAATCCGGGACAAGCGATGTCTTGACCAGATCCGTATGCAGTGCGGAAACACCGTTGACCGAATGCGATCCCACAATCGCCAGATGCGCCATGCACACCTGCTTTTCGGGCTCTTCCTCGATCAGCGACATCCGGCGCAGCCGGTCGGTGTCGTCAGGCCATATCTCCTCGATATTATCCAAAAAACGCCGGTTGATTTCAAAAATGATCTGCAGATGCCGGGGTAGTACATGTTCAAAAAGACTGACCGGCCACTTTTCCAGCGCCTCTGCAAGGAGTGTATGATTGGTGTAAGCCAGTGTTTTTTGCGTGATATTCCAGGCCGCGTCCCAGTCAACCGATTCTTCGTCAATCAATATCCGCATCAGCTCGGCGACAGCCAGCGCCGGATGGGTGTCGTTCATCTGAATGTTCACGCAATCCGGAAATACATCGAAGCGATCATGGGTTTTCAGATAGCGTCGGGTGATATCCCGGAGGGAGCAGGCCACCAGAAAATATTCCTGGACAAGCCGCAATTCTTTTCCGTGGACCACCGTATCGCTGGGATAGAGAATTTTAGAAACGGTTTCGGAGGCGATTTTCTGCTCGACCGCTCTGAAATAATCGCCCGCATTGAAAATCTGGATATCGAAATCGGATGAGGGTTTGGCCGCGTACAGGCGCAGATAATTGACCGTGGCGCCGCCATAGCCCGCTATCGGGATATCGTGCGGGACGCCGACCAGCACCCGCCAGTCCATCCACATCGGGTTGTAGGCGCCGCTGAAATCCACCCCGTGTTCGATGCGTCCGTACACCGGGATGATGCAGGATTCGTCTTTACGCTCGATCTGAAGCGGTCCGGCCTTGGACAGCCAGTGATCCGGTTTTTCTTTCTGGTATCCGTTGTTGATTTCCTGTTTGAAAAGCCCATACTCATAATGAATGCCATAGCCGAATCCCGGATAGTCCAGCGTTGCCAAAGAATCGAGAAAGCAGGCGGCCAGACGTCCCAGCCCGCCGTTACCGAGCGCCGCGTCGGTTTCTTGTTCTCGGACTTCTTCCAGATCAACGCCCAGTTCCGACAGCGCCGTGTGACAGGCGTCGAATATGCCCAGGTTGATGAGGTTGGTCCCCAGCGACCGTCCGATCAGAAATTCCATAGACAGATAATAGAGCCGTTTGGCGCTGGCTTTTTGATATCTGGCTTCTGTTTGAAGCATTTTTTCGAGAAGGCGGTCGCGTACCGTCAGGGTCAGGGCCAGATAGACATCCCGCATAGTTTTATCGCCGAATTCCTTGCCGATGGTGTATTTCAGATGCCTCAGCACAGAATCTTTCAGACCGCACGGATCATACCCCAGCGGTGTCAGAGCTTTGCAGTTTGTTGTCATGGTCAAACCTCTTTGTGGCCGATGAAACATCAGAATTCTGGACATTTTACGAAGTTGTCAATTTCTTATCATTTCATGAATTCCATTGTCAAAGCAATTGATGACGGCTCCGTAAAAAGTCCGGATGTTGGGTTACGCCGCATCATAAGTACGCATCACTCCTTATGATTTGAGCGCCTTGCCTGCGAACTTCTTACAAGGCCGTCCGAAATTCGACTTGAGCGACCGTTGTGGAATTGTCTTTGGTTTTCCTTGACACCACAAAGATTTACGATTAAAGTTTTTGACTTAAATATCAACTATCTCTGATGCTGGAGGATTGAATGGACTACAAAAAAACACTGAACCTGCCCGTCACCGGGTTTCCGATGAAAGCCAGTCTGGCCCAGCGGGAGCCGGAACAGATCAAACACTGGGATGAAATCCATCTGTACGATGTCATCCGGAAAGCGTCTAAAGGGCGGGAGCAGTTTATTCTTCATGACGGCCCGCCTTACGCCAACGGCCATATTCATATCGGCACCGCGCTCAATAAAATTCTGAAGGACATTATCGTCCGATCTCGCCAGATGGCCGGCTTTGACGCCGCGTATGTGCCGGGGTGGGACTGTCATGGGCTTCCCATCGAACACAATGTGGACAAGGAACTGGGCGATAAGAAAAAAACCATGTCCCAGGCGGATATCCGCAGGCAGTGCCGCGGTTATGCGGAAAAATTCATTGATATCCAGCGGGAGGAATTCAAGCGTCTGGGCGTCATGGGCGAATGGAACGACCCGTATCTGACGATGAATTACACCTACGAGGCGATCATTGCGCGGGAATGCCTGAAATTTGCAATGGCGGATAACCTGTTTCGCAGCAAAAAGCCCATTCACTGGTGCTGTCAGTGTCAAACCGCCCTGGCGGAGGCTGAAATCGAGTATCAGGACGAATCTTCACCGTCGGTTTATGTCAAATTTCAGATGCAATCCGAGATGCCGGCATTGGCGGGTTATACGGCGTATGTCATTATCTGGACGACAACCCCCTGGACCCTGCCCGCGAACCTGGCCATCGCACTGCATCCGGATTTTGTCTATGCCGCCGTGAGAGTATCCGACACGGATGTCTATATTCTGGCCCGCGATCTGGTGGACCCCTGCATGAAAACTTTCGGGATTTCAGATTACACCATCCTGAGCGAAATCGCCGCCGGAAGGCTCGAAAATATGGTGTGTCGCCATCCTTTTTATGACCGGGCGTCGCGGGTGATCTTGGGAAATCATGTCACGCTGGATGCCGGCACTGGGTGCGTGCATACCGCGCCCGGTCATGGCCGTGAAGATTATGAAGTCGGTATTCACTACGGGATGGAGCCGTATTCGCCGGTCAACGATCAGGGATGTTTCACGCCGGAAGTGGGATATTTCGCCGGTCAGTTTGTGTTCAAGGCCAACGCGCCGATCATCGAAAAACTTCAGGAGACCGGTGCGCTGGTGGCCCAGGAGCCGCTCGTTCACGCCTATCCGCACTGCTGGCGGTGTAAAAAACCCGTGATTTTCAGAGCCACGCCCCAGTGGTTCATTTCGATGGACAAAACCGGTCTGCGCCAGCAGGCGCTCAAGGAAATTGACCGGGTGAAATGGATTCCTCACTGGGGGCGGGATCGTATTTTCGGCATGATCGAAAACCGTCCGGACTGGTGCGTCTCCCGGCAGCGGGCGTGGGGCGTTCCCATCGCCGTTTTTTGCTGTGAACACTGTGACACCATGTTGATCAGCCCGGAAATTCTCGATCATGTGTTCAACCTTTTCAAAGCGCATGGCGCGGACGTCTGGTTTGAAAAATCTGTGGCGGAATTGCTGCCGGAAGGCGCGGTTTGTAAATCCTGTGGAGGAACGACGTTCAAAAAGGAAACCGACATTTTAGATGTCTGGTTCGATTCCGGCGTCAGTCACGCCGCGGTTCTGGAGCAGCGTCCCTATCTGCGCTGGCCGGCGGATCTATATCTGGAAGGCAGTGACCAGCATCGCGGATGGTTTCACAGCGCGCTGCTGACAGCGGTCGGCACCCGGGGACGGGCGCCATATCAGGCCGTGTTGACACATGGATTTGTGGTGGACGCCAGCGGCAAAAAAATGTCCAAATCGCTCGGAAACGTGATTGCGCCCAAGAAAGTGGTGGATAAATACGGGGCGGAAATCCTGCGTCTCTGGGTGTCGGCCTCCGACTATCGGGATGATATCCGTATCTCCGACAATATTTTGGATCAGCTCAGCGACGCCTATCGCCGGATCCGCAATACCTGCCGGTTCATGTTGGGAAATCTGCACGATTTCACGCCGGGGGTTCACGCGGTGGATTTTTCGGCCATGATCCGAATGGACCGCTACATCCTGCATCGGCTCCAAAAGCTGGCGGATAAAACGCAGAAAGCCTATGCCACTTATGATTTTCATATCATGCATCACGCGCTGTACAATTTCTGCACCGTAGAGCTTTCCGCATTTTATTTAGATGTTCTTAAAGATCGTCTTTATACGTCTCCCGCGGCGTCACCAGAGCGTCGGAGCGCCCAGACGGTGATGTTTTTCATCCTGGACGCGCTGGTGCGGCTCATGGCGCCGATTCTGCCGTTTACCGCCGAAGAGATATGGCGATATATGCCGGATGCGCCCGAAAAGGAATCCAGCATTCATCTGGCATTGTTTCCGCAGATAAAGGCCGGGTGGGAAGACAATGCACTGGCTGAGGAATGGCAGAAGCTGCTGGCGATTCGCGGTGAAGTCACCAAAGCGCTTGAAGACGCCAGGGTGCAGAAGCTGATCGGCCATCCTCTGGATGCGCGGGTGACGCTTTTTGCCGCCGGCGATGTCAGGCGTATTCTCGAGGCTTACCAGGATGATCTGCGGTCACTTCTGATTGTCTCTCAGGTGATCTTACAGGATGCTGCGCCGCCTGCCGGTATTTACATCAGTTCGGAGGTCGAGGGGCTTGGCGTTCAGGTAATGCCCGCGGAAGGTAAAAAATGCGAACGCTGCTGGATATACGACCCCCATGTCGGTACGCACCATGAACATCCGGGATTGTGTCCGAGATGTTGCGGGGCCATTACCTCGATGGGCGGCCTATGAACGCTGATATCCTGACCCAAGTCTTTGGTGCTTCGGCGCGGATCAAAACCATCCGACTGCTGATGGTGGTAGGGGCGATCATCCTGCTGGATCAGTTCAGCAAGATGATCATTTTGCAGCAGGTGCCCCTGTTTCACATGATTCCGGTCATTCCCGGTTTCTTCAACATCACGCATATCCACAACCCCGGAGGGGCTTTTGGATTCATGGCAGGGCAGGGGCCGGAAGTCCGTACCTTCCTGTTTCAGGCCATGTCCATTCTCGCGGCGGTGTTTATCGCCGTATTTTATTACAGAACGCCGTCCGAATATCGCTGGCTGTCCTTCGGGTTGCTGCTGATACTGGGCGGTGCGATCGGCAACATGATTGATCGGTTTCGTTTTGGCGAGGTGGTTGATTTTCTGGATTTTTATATAAAGGGGTATCACTGGCCGGCGTTCAATGTCGCGGACAGCGGCATTACCGTCGGCATGGTGATTCTGGTGCTGCATCTTCTGTTCAATAAAATGCCGGATTGACCCCGTGTACCCCGTTCTCTACAGATTCGGACATTTTCCGGTTTACACGTACAGCCTCATGCTGACGGTGGCGATTGTATCCGGAATTACCGTTGCACGGAAGGAAGCCATTCGTGCGGGGCAAAATCCGGAAACCATCGTTGACATGGCCTTTTATGTGCTGATAGCGGCGGTGATGGGTTCCCGGTTGTTTTATGTTCTGGGCAATCCCACCGCCTATCTGAAAGACCCGCTTGAAATTGTCAGGTTCTGGCATGGGGGAACGGTCGGCTACGGGGGATTTGTCGTGGGGGCGGCCGTCGTTGTGGCCTATGTAAAGATAGCCGGGATGCCATTATGGCAGACCGCGGATATCATTTCTCCCGGGCTGGCGGTGGGGCAGGTCATCGGAAAAGTGGGATGCTTCTTTGCCGGCTGTTCCTATGGCAGGGTTTGTGACATGCCGTGGGCCGTAATTTTCACCGATCCTGACAGTCTTGCCCCCAAAGGTATGCCTCTTCACCCAACCCAACTTTATTTCGCGTTCACCGACGGGGTTATTTTGGGGATACTGTGGTATTCCCGAAAGCAAAAGCGGTTCGATGGCCAGATTTTCTGGCGCTACATCTTTCTGTACGGACTCTTTCACATGGTGATCACACCATACCGGGGGGATATTCAAGAAAGAATACTGTTCGACGTTTTTTCAACCACTCAATGGGTTGAGTTTGGTTTTGCAACGATTGCGCTTCTCATGCTGGCGAAACTGGGCCGCGCGCTGAAATAAAAAAAATGTATTTGCCCTGAAGAAGGAGAAAACCATGCCGTTGAATTTGGATGCCGCCGAAAAGCCCATTCCCCCTGTCACCAGAGATTACACCTGGAAAGATGTCGTGTTATACGCGCTGGGGGTCGGCGCCGGCGCATCGGAACTGGAATATTGTTATGAAAAACGCCTGAAAGTGCTGCCCAGTTTTTCCATTGCCGCCAGTTTTGACTTTCTGGCGCATGTTGCGGTGGCATCCCAAATCAATCTGGCGGGTCTTCTTCATGGCGAGCAGCGCTTGATCTTTCATCATCCGATTCCGACGACGGGTGCGCTGACAACCCGCGGCAAGATCACGCATTATTATGACAGGGGCGCGGACAAAGGCGCTCTGGTGATGGCTGAAAGCGATACCTGGCATTCCAGTGGATTGAAGCTCTTTACGAGCGTCGCGACCCTGTTTGCGCGGCTGGACGGCGGATTTGGCGGAGAAACCGCCCCGAAGAACACGGTCGTTTTTCCTGATCGAATGCCGGATATCGTGGTGGATGCCCATCCTTCCGAGAATCAGGCGCTGCTGTATCGTCTGTCCGGCGATGTTTTCGACCTGCATGTGGATCCGGACTTTGCCCGCATGGCAGGCTTTGAAAAACCCATCATGCACGGGCTTTGCACCCATGGATACGCGTGTCGGGCGCTGATTCAGAGCCTGACGCCGGGCGCTCCCGAAAAGGTCCGGCGTATGGACTGCCGCTTCACCAAGTCCCTGTATCCAGGGGTGCCGATTCAGACGCAAATCTGGAAAACCGGTGATGGCGGCGCGTTCTGGAAGACACTGAATGCGCAAACCGGTGACGTGGTGATAGATAAGGGCGTCTTCGAGTTGCATTGTTGAACGATGATGTAAGGAGATATTCTTTGTTGAAAACGGCTTTAAAGGAGCATCATGT
>JAJYBO010000238.1 GCA_021778975.1 Deltaproteobacteria bacterium | reverse complement strand
CTGGTGATCAAACACTGCGAATACATTCTGAATCATCTGCCGGAATATTTCGAGGAGAATCACCGGGCAATCGCGGACAATCTCGGCGGACACAACCGGCTTTCGCTCCTGAAGCTGGCGGCATTGCTGCATGATGTCGGAAAGCCCCCCACCCGCGGGTTGAACCAGGAAACCGGCCGCATCACATTCTATGGTCATGACGAAGCCGGCGCGGCAATGATGGCCGTAATCACGGAGCGGTTGAAGATGGCGAAGCGGGATCGGGATCTCCTTGGGTTGCTGCTCTCGGAGCATCTGCACGTGCTAAGTCTGTCTGCTCCTGATGTCAGGCCCCGAACGCTGATGCGATGGTTCCGGAAATTCGGAGACGACGTCATTCCAATCTTTATTCTGGGAATGGCGGATATTCAAAGCGCTTTGGGGCCGGCTTCCAGGGCCGATGTGATGGCCGCGCATCTTGACTGGTTCAGGCGGGCGACCCTGCAGTATTATGACAAGGCTCAACCTCAACTGGCGCGCAGCAGCCTGATTTCAGGCAATGACCTGGTGGACATGGGGATCAAGCCGGGGCCTGAAATGGGCAGGCTTCTGGAGCGCATCAGGGAAGCTCAGGATATGGGAGAGATTGCGGATAAAGCGGACGCCCTGTCTTTGACGCGCCGGATTTTGAATTCCTGAAAACCCGCCAGACGAAGCCAGGCCTCGTCGAACATGCTTCCGGACACCAGACCGCCGGCATCGTAGCGCATCAGGTCATGTTTATCCTGAACCCCTGCTACATCGTAGAGATAGACAACGGAAAATTTTATGCAGTGCCATTAGTTTCCTCGCATTCTATCAACCGCGAATGAACGCGAATACACGCGAATAAATTTTAGATTGTTGTTCATTCACGGTTCCTTTTTGTACTGGTGGCATAGCGAGATAGAGGGACGGTCGTCCGGACGCGCGTTCGTGGAAGATGCTTTTCAGTTTCAGCGGTCGGTCTTTTTTGGTGTGGAAGCTCTGCCATTCGTTTTCAAAGATGTAATCGCCGGTACAGCGCTCTTCCCGCGCCCCGTTTTCTTCGGATTTTACCCGAACAATCTCGCGTTTGCTCTGCCTCCCGGAAAGCAAGTTCTTCGGGCGGCGGCGGAAGAAAATCTTGAATGCCCCTGGCCTCAATAGACGCATCGGCGTATTTGATTTTCGTACCTGTAAATTGCCTTGTCGTCAAGTCGTTACTGAACCAGCGGGTGCGACGGAACTTCTGGCCGGCGCCGAGCTCATCGTCACCCGGTTGACGACACCGGCAACCACGGGAAATCGAGCCATCCGGAATTCATTGCAGAATGTCCGCGACCGCGATATAAAATCCGCAGCATCCGGACTTTTTTGGCCGTCAATCGTAGCTCTTGCTAAAGACCATATCAGAAAGCCATCTTATGAGCGAGAAAGGTTACTTGAGACTTCATGACAAGCCGTTTTATGACGCATATGAACAATGCGTCAATCAAGGCGTAATTGATCGAGTGCTGGCATTTGCAGGACAAGGAAAAGAACTTGATGTTGGGTACCGAATTCAAGTATCCGCGGTCTTTTCGTCAAATATTGAAGGAAACACCCTGGATGTCAATACCTATATGAACTTGAAAATGCGGAAGGATACCCTCTTTAAAAAGAAAGAAGTGACGGAAATTGATGATCTGGTCGCTGCCTATCATTTTGCCAGAGAACACGTTCTGAATGAACAGAATTTCTTAACATCACATGCGATCTTATCGAAACATATTTTGATTAAATCGAAACAGGGAAAATATAGAAAAGAACCTGTCGGTGTATTCAGTGAATCAGGGTTAGTCTATGTGGCGGTTGAAGATCAATTTGTTATCGAGCATATGCGTCTATTCCTTACCGACATTGAATCACTTCTCTATTCGCCAACATCAATCAAAGAAACCCTCTATTTTGCTTCATTGCTTCATTTGCGATTTGTTCATATTCATCCGTTTGCCGATGGAAATGGGAGATCGGCGCGGTTATTGGAAAAATGGTTCTTAACGTCGAAATTAGGGGAACAGTATTGGCATATTCTGTCTGAAAAGTATTATAAAGAACATCAGGGCGACTATTATCGGTCTATTGATCTTGGCGTCAATTTCTATGAATTGGATTATTCGCAATGCCTTCCATTTTTACTTATGTTGCCGGAAAGTTTTAAAGATTGAAAATGATGTTCCTATGATTTCGATAGCTAAAATGATATTTTCTTTTTACGAAGCCGTCAATGATGGAGAAATCGTCATTTTTCCCTTGCAAGGATATTTCAATAAGGCCATAAAGAGACTTTAGGTGATTTCCAACAAAGAACACCCCGTGCTGATCCGAAACATGGGAACTCAAGAACCACCATCTGCTTCTCATACCGCTGCTTTTTTCCGGTGACAGCGCCGGGTATCGAGCGTGCCGCAATGGGCTTTCCCGCGTGATATGGCTGCTCCAGGCCGGAGACGAATGCAGACAAGGCCGGTTTCAGGCCATCAAAGAGCGATTCATTGACGATTTGTGCAACTTCATGAACGGCCCGCAAATAGAAACGCTGCACCAAATGCTTGGAGACCGCTGCAAGGCGTACTGGCAGGAGTACGTGGTGCAAAACCTGGCCGATGAGACGCAAAACGTTCAGGAACTGTCCGAACGGCTGGCATCCGCACCGCAAGAAAAAGAAGCGGTGCTGGCGCGCCTGAAATGTGAAGCAGAGCAACTGCAAGTGGCGGTGGCGCTGTTGGGGGCGTAACGAAGGGAACACACATGTCGGAAACAGACAACAACACAGAATCCATCCTCCTGGTGGACGATCAACCGGCCAACCTGCAAATGCTTTTTCAGACTCTGGAAAGGCTCGGAAGCAGGCTGCTCTTTGCCAAAAACGGAGAAACGGCTCTGGGAATCGCCCAAAAAGCACATCCAAACCTCATCCTGCTGGATGTCATGATGCCAGGAATCAATGGCTTTGAGGTGTGTCGGCGACTAAAAGCCAATCCGGACACCCGGAAAATTCCCGTTATTTTTCTTTCCGCCCTGGATGAAACCGGAGACAAAGTCCGCGGCCTGCAACTGGGAGCGGTGGATTATGTCGCCAAACCCTTTCAGCCCGAAGAAGTGATTGCACGGGTGAACACCCACCTGACGATTCACCGCCTGAATACGGAAGTGCAGCACCAGCGCGATGAACTGGAACGTGAACTGCAAATCGTCTCTCAATTGCAACGAGACCTTTTACCCGACCGTCTCCCCTCCATCCATGGTTTGAAGATGGCCGTGCATTACGAAACCAGCCGCTATGCAGGCGGTGATTACTACGATATTGCCGAACTTCCGGATGGTCGCATCGCCGTGTTCGTCGCCGACGCCGAAGGCCACAGCGCGCCGGCGACGGTGCTGATGGCCATGACCTGCACCCTGTTTCGTTCCTGCCCCGTGGATATGGGCAGGCCGGACCGGGTTATCGCCTACATCAACGACAACCTGTGTAAGGTGAACAGAGACCATTTCGTCACCGCCATCCATACGGTTTATCACCCCGCTACCCGATTGCTGCAAATTGCGCGCGCCGGCCACCCGCCTCCCATTCTTTACAGATATGCGGAAAGATCGGCGGCGGAACTGCCCTGCGAAGGCGTTCTGATTATGGGCATAACCCCGTATGACGGGGTGCCGCTTACCGAAGTGACGCTCCAGCCCGGGGACCGTCTGCTTTTTTATACGGATGGCATCACGGATCGGTTCAATGACAGGGGGGACGCTTATGGGGCGCTCCGGTTGATGCAACAGATCGAGGCCGCCGGATCGGACGCGCCGGCGGACATTCTTGCAAAGATCGTCGAGGATATCTCCCGGTTTGCCGACGGCAGGCCAGCAGATGACGATCAGGCGATGCTGATAATGGCCGTTGAGCAGGCAGGGGGCATTGCCAGTAACTGCTCGAATGAAGCCGGCCTGTATTTTTCAAAACCTTCTTCATCCACATAGACAAAGTCATATGTCACGTCTGCCTGCACCCGATTGACATCTTTGCACCATTGCCGGAGTCGCGCCATCTTCAGCGGCGCATCCAAATCTTCCCGCCCTTTGGTTTCGACGATGACAATCCGCCTGTCGGACAGCTTGACCATGAAATCCGGGTAGTAATTGGAAATATCTCCGGAATGGTTCACATAATCCAGCTTGAAATGTACGGCCAGGTAGTTCCTGGCATAAGAGACGACATCATTGTGTCCCGGATTTCGGCGTCGCCTTGCCTGTGTATCCACCGTCGCGGAATTCCTTCACTTTGCGGCGCAGCTCCGCCACAAGCGGCGGCATGAGTTTTTCCATCCCGGTTTCCC
>JAJYBO010000237.1 GCA_021778975.1 Deltaproteobacteria bacterium | reverse complement strand
GTACCAGTAATATGCGTGAACCGGATCTTTTTTAACGCCTTTTCCATTTTCATACATGATTGCCAGATTGAACATTGCCGGGGGATACCCCTGTTCCGCCGATTTTTGGTACCAGTGAATGGACTGCTCGGCGTTTTGCGGAACCCCTCTCCCCTTATCGTACATCACCGCCAGGTACCATTCGGCCTGTGGAACGCCCTGTTCGGCGGCTTTTTTCATCCACTTCGCGGCATTGTCGTTGTTTTGTTGGATACCCTGACCACGCGCATACATGTCGCCTATCTTGAACTGCGCCAGCTTGTTGCCCCGCTCCGCGGCCTGCGTGTACCAGTGCAGCGCCTGATTCATGTCTTTTTTTGCACCGGCTCCGGATTCATACATTGCCCCCAGGTTGTACTGCGCCTTGTCATATCCCTGATTCGCCGATTTGGTGTACCAGTCTATGGCGGTTGCATCATTTTCCGGAACGCCGGTTCCAAGCTGATACAGGAGCGCCAGATTGTACTGAGCGTACATATCCCCCTGATTCGCCGCTTTTTCATACCAACTGACGGCTTTGGACGGGTCGGATTTGATCCCCTTGCCCGCATCATAGATCAGTCCGAGTTGAAACTGGGCATCCCGGTACCCCTGCTCTGCAGAACGATTCAACCAGTTTATACCAGTTTCAGGATTTTTTTTCACGCCAATACCATCACAATACATCCGACCTGCCTGATATTGAGCCGCTGCATCCCCTTTTTCAGCCAGCGCCAGCGCCTGTGTGAAAGCCTTTTCGGGTGTTGTGGCCGCGTCTTTCTGTGAATATCCGGTGCTGCATCCCAGCACAAGCCCTGTCATGAAAATTATGATAAAACCCTTCACCCACCGTTGTTTCATTTTCCCTCCATACTGTCGCTACAAATGCATTCGATTATTTGTGTTGACGGATTTTGTCTGTAAACGATATTCTTGACCCTGTAATCGCCGCTTGGAATTATTCCGGGCAAACTCCATTTTTATCGCGCAGTGGACAATATTCCATGAAAACCGTTTCCATATGTATTCCTGTTTATAATGAATCAAATAATATATCCATAGCCGTTCAGGAAGTCGAGACTTTATTTCACCAAAAACTTTTCAATTACCAGCTCGAACTGGTTGTCACAGACAATGCTTCCACCGACAATACCTGGCGGATAATTCAGGAACTGGCCTCATCCCGGCCTCATCTGCGGGCATACCGGTTTTCGAGAAACTTCGGGTATCAGAATTCCGTGTTTGCCGGGCTTTCCATGTCAACCGGAGATGCGGTCATCGAGCTGGATGCGGACCTCGAAGATCCACCATCCATTATACCAGACTTTATTTCCAGGTGGGAAGAAGGATTTGACATCGTCTATGGCGTTCGTTCCAAAAGATATGGATCGAAATTTTTTTTATGGAGTGTTCAGCGTTTTTACCGGATGCTGAACGCCATATCGGACATTCACATCCCCGAAAATGCAGGAGACTTCAGGCTGCTGGATCGCAAGGTGGTTGATATTTTAAAAGAATTGCCAGAGAGGAATCTCTATCTGAGGGGGCTGGTATCGTTTATTGGGTTTCGTCAGTGTCCGGTATTGTACGAAAGAAATGAACGCCGGAGCGGCAAAAGCAAGTTCAAGGTCATGCATTATGTGGTTCTGGCAATAGACGCGCTGACATCGTTCTCCAAAAAGCCGCTGCGGCTTATCGGCATACTGGGGGTATTGCTATTTGTTTTCTCAAGTGTGCTGGCGCTGCACTATCTGGTCGGGTATCTGATGGGCGGCAGTGAAGCCCGCGGATTCACCACACTGGTAATTTTAATGCTGTTTCTTCACAGCACCACATTCATTTTTCTGGGGGTATTGGGGGAATATCTCAGCAGAATTTTCGATGACGCCAAGTTCAGACCCCGCGCCATCATTCAGGAAACGATTCATGTGGATCATCATCCGCCATTTGTGTGAACTACCTTGAACAACAGCGAATTCATGTTGCTTCATGATACTGGAAATATCGTCTCAATGTCTCGATGACGCCGGCGATTGTTTCTCTGCTATACGGCAGCAGTTCGGGATCAGAGCGAGCAAAGGTCTTGGATTTGTTTTCTCCGACACCCGCAGGAATTTCTCCGATCCATAGCAAATGATCCTTATGAAATTCTCTGAAAACCGCTACCGCCAGCTCCTTCAACCGAATGGCTTCTCCGGAACTGATTTCAAGAACTGGCCCGATATACCACGATCTCTGAAACAGCCGGAAGACGCACTCGGCAATATCTTCTGCATGGTGGTATTCCCGCAACTGTTCGCCGGAACTCATTTTAAACGGGACATCGGATATCAGGGCTTCGGCCATCTGCCCGAGAAACATCTGAGGATGCGGCGGAAATCCGTAGAGCGTGTGCAATCTGAGATGCAGTATTCTTCCTGGCAGGGCATCCGACACCATATGTGAAGTGACAAACTCACAAATCCACTGGCTCAGCCGGTATTTTGACATGAAATAAGCGTTATGGGAGACGGCTGCATCGAATTTCTCATGAATGGTTCCAAACGTCATACATCGCGACCCCGGATACATCCACATGCCGCGAATCAGGTTGGTGGGAAATTCAAAATTTGAATACAGCAGCGCTCCCTCGTCCTGGCTTTTGATCAAACCACTGGCGACAATCACATCACAATCCGTCAAATCTCCCAGTTTTGTTGAGAGATATTCGGACAGGCGCTGTGCATTTGCACCGATGTTGACATCTCCGATTTCGCGCCAGGGGATGGTCTCTACCTTTCCGGAATATTGGGGCTCGATAGAAAACCGATTCACTATCGCTTTTCCGAGCAGACCAGAAGCGCCTAAAATAAGCGTTCTTCGGGGGGGGCAAACCAGACCATCTTCCGGATGACACGATATGTCGGCCTCAGGCCCTTCGTGCATTGACAGGCCTTATACGAACACAAAAAACTTGTTCAGGCAAAAAGACAAAGCGGACATCGGCGCCAGCATGATGGCGTTTGCGTAGTAGAGATTGACTCCCGCATGATTGAAACACCACAGACCGCCGATTGAAATCACATACAACACGGCATAAATCAGTATGAAGCGAAAGATCAGCGTGTTGTCGCTGCGTTTGAACACCAGCCCGCCGTATGTTTTGAAATTGAACATAACCCCCAGTACAATTGCCAGAAAAGAGGCGACAGTGTAGTGGAGTTTCATATACAGAAACAGCGAAAAGATCACATACGCAAAAAGCGTGTTCAGAGCGCCGACCGCAATGAATTTAATCAGTTCATAATGCACCGGCTGAATCTTTTGCAGATATTTCCGCAGAAACGACGGAATCAGGGGGCTGGTCTGTATGGACATCACGGACATGAAATCTCCTGATATTGAACTATTTGAGATTCGATCATATTTCGACACGAATGCGGTTCTTGACAATAAGTTTTATACCAGCCCACCGTCCACTCGATGGCTGTTTTCAAATTCAACCGCGGCCGCCAATTTAGCAGAGTTCTCGCTTTACTGCAATCCAGTTTTAACCATCCGGCCTCATGAGGATGTGGCTGAGTATCCAGAATAAAGCCCGCGTTATCTCCCCACAACGAGGCCATTTGCTGAACAATCCATCCGACCGGCATAGCGTCTGTGTCGGAAGGGCCGAAGTTCCAGGACTGCGCATAACGGGGGCCATCCTGATAAAGTTTTTCCGCAAGACACAGATACCCGGACAATGGTTCCAGGACATGCTGCCAGGGTCTTACGGCGTTCGGACGGCGTATCTCGACATGTCTGCTTTGCATGAATGCCCTGATAATGTCCGGCACCAGACGATCTTCCGCCCAGTCTCCTCCGCCAATTACATTTCCCGCCCGCGCCGACGCCACGCCTGTATGGTGCAGATCGTAGCGCTCCGAATTGAAAAACGCCCGGCGATAACTGGCGGTCACCAGTTCCGCGCATCCCTTGCTGCAGGAATAGGGATCGTATCCTCCCATTGGGTCCGTTTCACGATATCCCCATACCCATTCCCGATTTTCATAGCATTTGTCGCTGGTGACATTGACAACGGCCCGGACGCATCCCGACTGTCGAACCGCCTCGAAAAGATTGACGGTTCCCATGACGTTGGTGGCATATGTGTCCGCCGGGTCTTTGTAAGATCGCCTGACCAGCGCCTGCGCCGCCATGTGGATGATGATTTCCGGCTGAAAATTCATAATGATATTTTGCAGCGCCGCCATATTCCGAACATCTCCTTCGACGGAAACAATGCCTTTCGAAGCATGAGACAGTTCGAACAGGCTGGGAGATGTCGGCGGCGCCAGTGCAAACCCGGCAATCTGAGCGCCCATCAGTTTCAGCCAGTGAAGCAGCCATGTCCCCTTGAACCCGGTATGGC
>JAJYBO010000028.1 GCA_021778975.1 Deltaproteobacteria bacterium | reverse complement strand
CCGGTACCCCGAAGCTATAGAGAAAAGAACCGGTCTTTGATCAAATAAGAAAGGTCGTAACCCCCAAGGATTACGACCTTTTCTAATTTATGGTGCCGAAGGCCGGATTTGAACCGGCACGGGTGTAACCCGCTACCCCCTCAAGATAGTGTGTCTACCAATTCCACCACTTCGGCATGAAAACATGCTGAAAAAACAGCTTTAAATTTTTTATTTCTTTTCGACCGGTGCAGCCGGAGACGGTGTTGCTGGCGCTGCAGCGGCCGGAGCGGCCGATGGCTGCGCTTTTTCACCGGTTGCCGCCGGTTGAGAGGCTGCCGGCGCCGGAGCGCTTACTGGCGCAGGCGGAGACTGCACATGCGTCATGATGGATTTACCGGATGTATTGCTCGACAAATACGCCAGCGTCAGGGATGTAATCATAAAAACAACTGCCGCAACGGTGGTCGCCTTGCTTAAAAACGTTGATGCGCCGCTACTGCCGAAAAGCGTCTGGCTGGAACCACCCCCAAACGCAGCCCCCATATCGGCGCCTTTACCGGTCTGAAGCAATACGATCATGATAAGCGCAATACAGACAACAACATGGACTATAATCAATAAAACAGACATAAGATATCGCTATCGTTTAATTAAAAATGAATGATACGGTCAAACGTCGCCGCAGAAAGACTGGCGCCGCCGACCAAAGCCCCATCCACATCGGGCATGTTCATGATCTCCGATGCATTTTCAGGTTTAACACTGCCACCATACAATATCCGCACCGATTTAGCAAGCGGATTATCCAGGCGTTTATCAATCACCCCTCTCAAAAAGGCATGTACTTCCTGAATTTGATCCGTTGTAGCGGTCTTGCCCGTGCCTATCGCCCAAACTGGCTCATAAGCGACGACTAAATGAGAGTCCGCAGCGAACGGAACGCCTTCTAACCCTTTTACCATCTGTTTGTCAAGCACCGAAAACGTTTCATGAGATTCCCGCTGTGCTTCGGTTTCTCCGACACAAAGGATGGGGATCAACTTATGCGTAAGCGCGGCCTGAATCCTGGCGTTGACCGTATCGTCGGTTTCTCCGAAAAACTGGCGGCGTTCGGAATGACCGATAATGACATACTGACATCCGACGTCCGTCAGCATCACCGGCGATATTTCACCCGTATAAGCGCCTTCATTTTTCCAGTGCAGGTTTTGCGCGGCCAGCGCCACCGGCGTTCCGCGAACAACCGCCGCAACAGAGGCCAGCGCGGTAAATGGGGGTGCAATCATAACCTCGACCGGAGCGGATGCGGCGCACGCCACCAGCTCTCGGGCGGTGTTCACCGCTTCGCTTACGGTTTTGTACATCTTCCAGTTTCCGGCAATCAGCGGTTTGCGAAGTGCAGGATTCATCAGAGTTTCTCCCCTATCATGGCCGCCAGATCCACCATGCGTGTGGAATAGCCGGTTTCGTTGTCATACCAGGACATGACCTTGACCATATCCTGAACCACAAACGTGGAATCGGCATCAACAATCGAAGAATACGCCGAACCATTGAAATCCGACGATACCAGCGGGAGATCACAATAGGAGAGAATACCGGAAAGCGCCCCCTTCGAGGCTTCTTTCAGGGCATCATTGACATCTGCGACCGTTACACCGGATTTTTCGATGGTGGCGACAAAATCCACGATGGAGACATTGGGAGTCGGTACTCGAATGGCCAGACCGTTCAATTTGCCTGACAGTTCCGGAAGCACCAGCGCAACAGCTTTGGCGGCCCCTGTGGTTGTCGGAATCATGGACAGGGCAGCAGCTCTGGCCCGTCTCAGGTCTTTATGCGGAAAGTCCAGCAGGCGCTGATCGCCGGTATAAGAATGCACCGTGGTCATGAGACCGCAGCGAATGCCAAAATTTTCAAGAAGCACTTTGGCGATCGGCGCCAGGCAGTTGGTGGTGCAGGAGGCATTGGAAATGATATGGTGCTGTCGGGGATCGTAGGTGTTGTTGTTGACCCCCATGACGATGGTGATGTCGGGATTTTTAGCGGGCGCGGAAATAATGACTTTTTTGGCGCCGGCGGTCAGATGTTTGGCTGCATTTTCCTTGTCTCTGAAAAGACCGGTACATTCCGCGACAATATCCACCCCCAATTCTTTCCATTTGAGCTGGGCGGGATCTTTGATGCTGGTGACCGCAACCGCTTTGCCATCCACCTGAATGGCGCCGTCCTTACCCGTAATGTCGTTGGGTAACTTGCCATGAACCGAATCGTACGTCAGTAAATGCGCCATGGTAGGGGCATCGGTCAGATCGTTGATCGCGACCACCTCGACATCCTGACGTTTCATGGCAGCCCTGAAAACCAGCCTTCCGATACGGCCAAAACCGTTAATTCCCAATTTGATACCCATGTGTTGTGTCTCCTCCCTGATGTTGAATTGGTGTTCTCGTAATTTGTCTGTTTGTCGTCGCGGAAACGGACCCCCGTCAATCCGCTCGCTTGTTGCCTTTCAATATACCACTTGCCAGAGAAATACTTTTCTTTCCGGATACTTCCAGAGCGACCGCCAGTTTGTTAAGTTCTGTGTCCTTTCTCAGGTGAATAGCCCTGATGAGAATCGGCAGATTTACACCGGAAAGTACCTCGACGCGGCCTTCTTCCAGAAAAGAATAACTCAGATTGGAAGGGGTGCCGCCAAACATGTCGGTCAGAATCAGGACGCCTTCTTTCTGATCAACTTTTTTGATGCCTTCTGCAATTTTGGCGCGGAGTTTTTCCGCCTCCTGCTTGATGTCTATCGAAATGGATTCCAGCCGCTCCGGACGACTGCCCGTAATGAACTCGGCGGCTTCGATCAACGCATCGCCCAGCCGGCTATGGGTTACTATGATAATACCGATCATGGATACTCCTGTCTGTCACGGTATAGATGAGACAGATGATAAGTGAATCACGAATTCAAGAGAATATCTCTGTGATGAAGTTCTATGCGTTTCGATGAATACTGCCGTTTCAGATACTCGAATATGGCTTCGGCAACGGCCACCGACCGGTGCATACCGCCGGTGCAGCCCACGGCTATCGTCAGATACGCCTTGCCTTCTTTTTCGTAAAGTGGCAGCAGATAGGTCAGGACATCCAGATAACGCTTCATGAATTCCTTGCACTCGACGCTGTTCAGCACGAAGGCTTTGACATGGCTGGATGTACCGTCCAGATTTTTCAGTTCTGGGATGTAATAGGGATTGGCCATGAAACGCACATCCATGACAATATCCGCATCCTTGGGAATACCGAATTTAAAACCAAACGACAAAATGGAAATATGTATGGTGGATGGAATTCCACACTTCAGGGCGATATCCTGAATCACGGATTTAAGTTCATGGACATTGCTCTGAGATGTATCAATGATTTGATCCGCGGCCTTTCGGAGTTCTTTCAACTGCGCTTTTTCCGCCCGGATACTGTCGGTCAAACTTTTTCCGTGAGACAATGGATGCTGTCTCCGAGTCTGGCTGTAACGGCGGATCAGAATTTCTTCATCGGCTTCGAGAAACAGAATTTTAAAGGGGTAGCCCTCGGCTCTCAGCGCATCGAAAACACTGACATGGCTGGCCAGAAACCCTTTTTCGCGGATATCCATGACAAAGGCCAGCCCCGCGGTTTTAAAATCATGTTCGATGGGCAGTTCTAAAAATTTGGGCAGCAGCGCCACCGGCATATTGTCAACACAGTAAAAACCCGCATCTTCGAGCGCCGCAATAGCCGTGCTTTTGCCCGAACCAGAATATCCGGTAATAATGATAATATTATGGGTTTTCACGAATGTCAGAATTCTTCATCTTCCGGCTGAATGATGGCAATGACTTCTTCAGGGGTCTTCGCCTGAAGAAGCTTGTTTTTGAACATCTCATCTTTGAGCATTCTGGCGATTCTGGCAAGCGCTTTCAGATGAAGCCCCGTACAGCTTTCCGGGGTGAGCAACAGGAAAAAGAGATGGGCCGGCCGTCTGTCCAGTGTGTCAAAATCCACGCCTTTTCGATGCAGGCCGAACCCCATTACCAGAGAGTCTATACCATTGATTTTCCCGTGGGGAATAGCAATGCCCATCCCGATCCCCGTGCTTCCCAGACGTTCGCGTTCCGTTAGAACCCGAACCAGTTCCTGGAACTCCACCCCGGCAATGCGGGCTACCGGAGCAGCCAGTTCATGGATAATTCCGTTCTTGTCCTGGGATGTCAGGTGGGTGAGAATGGCGTCTTTATGTAACGCTTCAAGAATTTTCATATAACCGGACTTTGCTGGCGGTTTTAGACGACATGCGGACAGACCGCACGCGTACATGGCGCCATCTTCATGATCCAAAGATCAGTTGCTGGGCTGAATCAGTCCCAGATTGCCGTCCTTACGCCGATAGAGAACGTTGACCCGCTCTGTCCGGGCGTTTGTAAATACGAAAAACTGATTTTCCAGCAGATCCATTTGCAAAATCGCTTCTTCGACATCCATGGGTTTATAATCAATATGCTCCAGCACTACCTGACTGCGGTCTTCGGCCTCCGCGGGCATGACGGCTTCCTGTCCGGACGCTTTCATTTTGCTTTTGGCGCCGCTGCGTTTTTCTTTGATCTTGTCCTTGTTTTTCTTGAGCTGTTTTTCGATTTTGTCCAACACCATATCAATGGCGGAGTACATGTCCGCTGTTTCTTCTTTGCCGTAAATATTCAGCCGGTCGCCGGTAATGTTGATTTCAGCGATATGTCTGAATTTTTCTACGGACAATACCACATTGGCTTCCGCGGGATTGTCCAGAAACTTGTCGAATCTATCCAGTTTATGGCTCACATATTCCGACAGGCTATCGGATGGATCGATATTTTTAAATGTTACGGATGTCTGCATCGAGAAAAATCTCCTTTATTCCGATTGGCGATTCTGGTTGTCAAATTCAGCGTCTTCAGTGTCAGGGCAGACATATTCCCTGCGTCTGCTGGATGGCAAAATCTTAAGCATTTCCCGGTATTTGGCTACAGTTCTGCGTGCTACGTCAATGTTTTTAACCTTCATTATATCGGACAATTGCTTGTCGCTATAAGGTTTCCGGGGATCTTCCGACGCAATGACCTGCTTGATCTGGTTGATGACACTGGCGGAGGCGATGGCGTCACCGCTGGTTCGATTAATAGAACTGTTGAAGAAAAATTTCAATTCAAAAATGCCCTGAGGGGTGTGGGCGTATTTGTTGGTGGTAACCCGGCTGATGGTGGATTCATGCATGCCGATATCCTCGGCGATATCACGCAACACCATGGGTTTGAGATGGGATATGCCTTTTTCGAAAAACTCTCGCTGATATCGCAAAATGCTTTCCATGACCCTGTAAATGGTTTTCTGGCGCTGATGAATGCTGCGGATAAGCCATGTGGCGGATTTCATCTTTTCCTGAACATAATCACGCGTCTGTTCGGACATTTCTTTTTTGCGATGGATAGCGTCCTTGTAAAAAGAATTCACACGGAGTTTTGGCATTCCATCGTCATTCAATACGATGACAAAATCGTCGTCAACTTTGTACACATAAATATCCGGCGTAATGTATTGGGGAGATTCCGAATTGAACAGCCGTCCCGGACGAGGATCCAGCCCCCGAATGATGTCC
The DNA here is from genome assembly GCA_021778975.1 of Deltaproteobacteria bacterium. Classification (GTDB taxonomy): domain Bacteria; phylum Desulfobacterota; class Desulfobacteria; order Desulfobacterales; family Desulfatirhabdiaceae; genus RAAP-1. The sequence continues at coordinate 12,870 of JAJYBO010000028.1, read as the reverse complement.
ACCGCGGCGATGACATCTCTTATGGGGATTTTGAGAGCGGTGCTGACGGCCTTGTAGTTTTTTCGTTCCAGGTGCGGCAAATGATCGCGAATGATATGGATGACAGGCGTATTCTCCAGGTTTAGATTGCGGGCCTGAATCATCAGGCATTCTTTCAGGTTGCGGGAGCATACGCCAATCGGATCGAAGGTCTGCAAAAGATAAAGCGTATCCGTGACTTTTTCGTAAGAAGATCCGGACTGCCCCATCAACTCGTCAATGCTGACATCTAAATAACCATCTGCGTTCAAGTTGCCGATAATCAGCGCTGCAATCTGCTGGGTTTCCTCATCGGGAAACGCCATGCGCAATTGCCACAAAAGATGTTCCTGAAGGGATTCTTTCCCGGAGATAAAGGCTTCGTAGTTGGGGCCGTCTTTTTTTTCACTTTCCGAAGTCACCCTTCCTGACGAACTGTATTCGTTGATCAAACTGCCCCAGTCCGTATCATCCATCGTTTTGGGATCCGGAGCTTCTCCGGAAAGTATCTCCGGAGATTCCGCAGGAACAGGCGCTTCTTCTTCATGAGAATCGGAAGGCGACGCATCCTGAGATTCTTCGAGCGCCGGATTTTCCTGTAATTCCTGGTGAATGGTTTCCAGCAGTTCCAGCCGCGACAATTGTAGCAGTCTGATGGCCAGTTGCAACTGAGGGGTCATAATCAGTTGCTGGGACAACTTCAATTGTTGACGTAGTTCTAGAGACATTTCTGTATATATTCGATTTTATGGTTATGAAAAAACACACCGCAACGGCAAAGGCTGCGGGCGACACAGCAGGACGGACATTTCGTGACGCCATTCGTATTCACAATGTGAATTCATTGCCCAGGTATATGCGCCGGCAGATTTCACTGGATGCAATCTGCTGCGGGGTTCCGGTCTCGATAATTTCTCCACCGCTCAGAATAAAAGCCGTATCGCAAACGCCGAGCGTCTCGCGAACGTTGTGATCTGATATCAGGATACCAATACCCCGTTCTTTCAGGTGGTTGATGATGGTCTTGATATCCATCACCGCCAGAGGATCTATGCCAGCAAACGGTTCATCCAGAAGAATGAAAGACGGGTTTGTGGAAAGCGCTCTGGATATCTCTAACCGGCGCTTTTCACCGCCGGACAGCACCGACGCTTTTCTGTGCGCCAGATGCAAAATTCCCAGCTCTTCCAGCAGGCTATCGGCTCTGTCTATCTGTTCGGAGCGGGAAATTGGCTGATATTCGAGAACCGCCATGAGATTTTCCTTCACGGTCAGTTTTCGGAATATGGAGGTTTCCTGAGGCAAATACCCAATGCCCTTGCGCGCCCGAATATGAATCGGGAAGGCCGTAACGTCTTCATCTCCTAAAAAAATCTGGCCGGCATCCGGTTTCAGCATACCGACCGCCATATAGAACGTCGTGGTTTTACCCGCACCGTTTGGGCCAAGAAGCCCGACCACCTGATGGGTATGAATGTCCATACTGACATCGTTTACCACCCGTTTTTCATCAAACGACTTTATCAGATGCTTCAGCGCCAGATACGTCATGAATGTGTCACAATGCCAGTATTGATGCTCTTGTAAAAAGTCGATTTTAGGAACGGCTTTGTAAAAAGTTCGCGGACAAGGCGCGCCAATCCTGAGAAGTGAAGCGTACTTTTGGGTGCGCTGCAACGACGAAGGAGGCAGCGCAACGCAGCATCCGAACTTTTTACGAAGCTGTCCGTATTCAGGGCTTTTTCTCTATCTGTCCAGAATAGAAAACGGCCTCGACCTGTTTGGCCTTGCTGCGTTCTACCAGTACCTTGTTGTCTTTGGCGAACAGGGTTATTTTCTCTCCGGTGATATAGTTGTTACCACTGGTGACTTTGGAATCTGGCCCCGTCAGAACAATTGTTTTGGCCGTCGGATCATATTCCGCCTGGTGGGTGTAAGCGACCCGATCTTCAAAATGGATGACCACATTTCCGGAGGCCACCACTTTTTTGATGGCATCTTCACCGGCGTTTCCATGGGGGGCGGTGTTTTTAGCCGCAGCGCTGCTGGTTGCGGCCGCCTTTGCCTGGGCGCTGTAGTATATTCTGAGTTTGTCGGAAGTTATCAGGGTTGTACCCTGGGTCGCGCTGACATTTCCTGCAAACTCCGCATAGCTGGCGTCATTGTAGGCCACAAGGTTATCGGCCTTTACCCGGATAACATCATCGGCGTTATGGCCGTTTTCCGCGGCAAGCGATGCTCCCGCTCCCCCTGTAACGATAAAAAACAGCAACAAAACAATTTTCAGACACCGCCCGTATCGGTATGTTAAATCGTTCGACGAATTACATGGAGCGTTCACGCATTGATACCTCGACATTTTTTTCAAACCGTGTCTGATTGGTGGATAGGTTGTATTTCATGGAATCCGCCGTCAAATTCATTGTCGTCCCGGTGATACGGACCGGCGTCGGCGATGCAAGGGTGCGCCGGGTATGGTTGTATGTGACATGTTCGGTCGCGAGAGTATAACCGTCATAAGTGACAGTCACATGATCGGTCACATCAATATCGTTGGTTTCCGTTTTCAAGACTCCCTTGCCGGCGGTTAAATGCACTTCTTTACCATCTTTCAGAAAATACACAACACGCACGTCTTCTAACATCAATTGCTTGCTTTCGTCAACCACATGGGCGGATTTGGCGTCCAGTATCCACTCTGTGACGCCGTTCCGGGTGGATACCTGATGAACGTTTCCGATGGACAGCGTTGCATTTTTTTGGATGGACGCAATCAGTTTTTGCGTATCTTGGCTGAAGAGCCGGTTTTTGACGAAAACACCCGCCACCGTAACAATAATGACGAGACAAAAAGTAATCAGAACGATCTTGATTTTTCTGGATGACATCAAAATGGCGCCGCCTGCACTATATCAATCGCTGAAGCATATCGTCCCACACCCCTTTGGCCATCAGGATCATTTCGCAGATTTCCCGAACAGCGCCCCTGCCCCCCGGAAAACGACTGACCATATGAGCGGCCGAGATGACAAGAGGATGCGCATCCGCGACGGCAATGGATACCCCAACTTTCTGCATCAGCGATATGTCCATGAGATCATCGCCGATATAGGCGATTTCATCGGCGGTGATACCGGTCTGGTCGGCGATGATGTCCAGCACGCCGGTTTTTTGGGCGAGTCCGTCAAAGATCATCGTGATCTTGAGGTTCGCGCAGCGGTGCAACAGCGCCGGGGAACGACGCCCGGTGGCGATGCCGACCGGGACGCCCGCAAGCATCAACAGCCGGATGCCAAGACCGTCCCGAACATTGAATGTCTTGATTTCCGCCCCCGCGTCATCATAAACGATGCCGCCGTCTGTCAAAACGCCATCTACATCCAGAAGCAGAAGTCGGATGGATTTCAGCTTCTCGATCCATACATCGTCTTGCGGTATGTTCATGATAAAATATCCGTAGTGGCATCGTGAATGGCCATGAGACGCTTTAGCAGCATTTCGAGCGTTTCTAAGGGCAAAGAATTGGGGCCATCGCACAGGGCGCGCTCCGGATCGGGATGTACTTCCATAAATACGCCGTCCGCACCCGCGGCAACCGCCGCCTGCGCCAGAACCGGCGCGAAGTCTCTTTGCCCACCGGAGCTTGTTCCCGCACCTCCGGGAAGCTGGACACTGTGGGTGGCGTCAAAAATGACCGGATATCCGGTCTGTTGCATGATGCGGATGCTGCGGAAGTCCACCACCAGATTTTGATAACCGAACATGCTGCCGCGTTCTGTCAGCAGTATCTGACGATTTCCGGTGGAAGCCGCTTTTTCAACGACCTGGGTCATGTCCCAGGGAGAAAGAAACTGGCCTTTTTTGATATTGACGGGTTTGCCGGTGCGGCTGACCTCCAGAATCAGATCGGTTTGGCGGCACAGAAGCGCCGGTATCTGAATCACATCCAGAACCGCTGCGGCGGGTGCAACCTCTGCAATGCTGTGAATATCGGACAGAATGGGAATGCCGAGCGTTTTCTTGATATCGGCAAGCATCTGAAGCCCGTCCCGAATTCCGGGGCCGCGATAGGACTGGATGGAGGTGCGATTGGCCTTGTCGTAAGACGCTTTGAAAATGAAAGGAATGTTCAGCGCGCTGGTGAGTTGTTTCAGAAAACGGGCGATGGAGATGGTGGTATCGTAATCTTCGATAACACACGGGCCGGCAATGAGTGTCAACCCCGCGCCCGCGCCGATGGAAATTTCGTTGTACGCTGTCTTGATAATCATGCCACTTATCTCCGGATAATTCAGACGTCGCGTCGGACGACTTTGTAAAAAGCCAGGATGCTGCGTTGCGCTGCACCCTTCGTCGTTGCGGCGTATCATAAAAGTGCGCCTCACTCCTCGGGATTTGCGCGCCTTGCCTGCGGCTTTTTTACAAAGTTGTCCGAAATTCGACTTTTTACGAGAACATCACGTTTGGAAGCACGGAAAACGGCGCATCTTTTCGGGGAGCTTCCATCTGACCTGAATTTATAGTCAGCCCCCTTAAAAGTCAAGCGATGATGACGGCGTTACAACAGGCCTCCGCCCGTAACTTAAAAACAAGCCTTGATAAGCAAAGGGTTAATTGATAATAAAATCATGAATCACGATGGCATGGCAAAATGGTTGCAAAGCCATCGAAAGTGAATGACCTGTAGCGGAGAGGCAAAAAAAAGCACCGATGAATCCTTTAAGATTTTTTACACGCCTGCTGATGCTGGCGGTGTTGTGTGGCGTGTTGTTTTTCGGATGGTTTTTATGGGGTAAGCTGGAGGGCGAAAAGCCGGCGGTTTCCGGCAACATTCCTTCGTATCTCAACACGTCGCAAGAGATTGCGCTTCATGTTTCAGATGTAAAAACCGGAATTCGCAGCGTGCGGATCGCCATCGAGCAAAACGGCAAAGAGACGGTGTTGAAAGATGACCATTATCCCCTGGCGGGTGAACCGGGCGGCGCGGTGGTGCATGCCGCGGACATCACCATAAAGCCGGATATCAAAAAGCTGGGCATTGACGATGGCAAGGCCGTCTTTCACGTGGAGGTTCGGGACAATTCATGGCGAGAATGGTTTCACGGCAACAAAACCGTCATTGACAGGGAAATCAAAATTGACACCAAACCACCTGCAATTACGGTCTTGAGCCGGGTTCACAACCTGACGCAGGGAGGCGCGGGGCTGGTCATTTATAAACTTTCCAAACCCTGTCCGGTCAATGGCGTCATGGTCGGTGATCAGTTTTATCCGGGACAAAGCGGATACTTCAGCGATCCCAACGTTTATCTGGCGTTCATTGCCCTAAATTATCGCCAGGGACACGGAACGGAAATGTATATCAAGGCGAGCGATGACGCCGGCAATTCGGTGAGGGCCGGGTTTTTTTATCACATCAAGGCGCGGGTTTTCAAATCGGACACCATCAATGTCTCGGACAGCTTTCTGAATATGAAAATGCCCGAATTCCAGGTGGATGTTCCTCCCAACAGTCCCAATCCGCTTCTGGACAAATTTCTTAAGGTCAATCGGGATGTTCGAGAAGCCAATTATCGGCGGATCGTATCCGCGACGGCTGCCAGCGACGACAAAATGTATTGGAGCGGACAGTTTGCCAGGTTGCCTGACGCCGCTCCCCGCGCAGGATTTGCAGATCACCGCACTTACATGTACAAAGGCAAGGAGGTTGATCAGGAAGATCATCTCGGCGTTGATCTGGCATCCGTGCAACACGCCCCGATTCCGGCGGCCAACAGCGGCAGAGTGGTATTCACCGAGATGCTGGGAATTTATGGCAACAGTGTTTTGATTGACCACGGCTTTGGTTTGTTCAGCATGTATTCCCATATGAACAGCTTCAATGTCAAACCGGGGCAGATGGTTTCCAAGAACGATATCGTGGGCTATACCGATACCACAGGAATGGCCGCCGGCGACCACCTGCATTATTCGATGCTGATCCATCAAACCTTCGTCAATCCGATTGAATGGTGGGATCCCAAATGGATCAAGGACAACATTACCGACAAGATAGATGAGGTCAAAGCTGCCATTGCCGCGCCTGCGGCCACCAAATAAGCGATGTAAGGCGGACATGTTCCGCCAACCCCATCAGGGAGATGCCAAGATTATGAAAAAATACAAGGTCGTCAAGACCTACAAAGAAATCAACGATAAAATCAAATCCGGCGAAGTCGTGGTTGTAACGGCGGAGGAAATGCCTCAGATTGTCAGAGAGCAGGGGCCTGTCGAGGCGGCCCGCTATGTGGATGTGGTGACGACCGGAACGTTCTCGCCCATGTGTTCATCCGGTGCGTTCATTAATTTCGGGCATTCCACCCCGGGGATCAAGGCATCGAAGGTATGGTTGAACAATGTGCCCGCGTACGGCGGCATTGCTGCGGTGGACTGCTATATCGGCGCTACGGAACCCTGTGAAGACGATCCGCTCAACAAAGTATATCCCGGCGAGTTCAACTACGGGGGCGGTCATGTCATTCAGGATCTGGTCGCGGGAAAACGGGTGTATCTGAAAGCAACGGCGTATGGTACGGACTGTTATCCGAACCGTCATGTGGAAAAGGAAATCACGCTTCAGTCTTTACCCAATGCGGTGCTGTGCAATCCCCGCAACGCCTATCAGAACTATAACTGCGCGGTCAACATGACCAAAAAAACGGTCTATACCTACATGGGAACCCTGAAACCGAGGGCCGCCAACGCCAATTACTGCACGTCCGGCATGTTGAGTCCACTTTTCAATGACCCCTATTATCGGACCATCGGGCTGGGAACACGCATATTTCTGGGCGGAGCGGAAGGCTATGTGACATGGCATGGCACGCAGCACAAGCCATCCGCCAAACGAACGGATAAAGGGGCGCCCGTGACGCCGGCCGGAACGCTCTGGGTCATGGGCGATCTCAAAAAGATGAGTCCCCGATGGCTGGTAGGGGTGAGTATTCTGGGATACGGATGTTCAATGGCGGTGGGTATCGGCATTCCGATTCCGATATTGAATGAAGATATGGCCGAATACACAGGCGTGTCGGACGAAGACATTTTTACCCAGATTCTGGATTACGGACATGATTACCCCAACGGCATTTCTCGAAGTCTGGGACAGGTGAGCTATGCAGAACTCAAAAGCGGAGTGATTCAGCTAAATGGCATGGATGTTCCCACTGTGCCGCTGTCCAGCACGGTGCGCGCCAGAGAAATTGCCGAAACCCTCAAAAAGTGGATTGCGGGCAGTGAATTCCTGCTGGGAGAGCCGCAGTTCACCCTGCCGGTGTGACAGGTCAGGTCATGACGGATGCGATCCGCGCGTTTATCGCCATACCGATGCCCAAATTCGTTATCGAACGGGCGCGGCGGATTCAGAACGAGTTCAAATCCCGTGGGATTCATATGGGCTGGGTGGAACCGCAGAATGTCCATCTGACCCTGAAATTCTTGGGAGACATCGCTGCGGAAGACGTAGATCGGGTGGCGGATGTTTTGTCCGCCGCCGTTACCGGCGTAACGCCGTTTGAACTCGCCGACGGAGACATGGGGGTATTTCCAGATTTGCGCAGACCCAGAATATTGTGGCTGGGTCTGACCGGTGAAATTGCCAGACTGGCAGCTTTTCAGAAGGATATCGAAAACAGGTTGTACGATGTCAGCCAGGGGGGGTGGAAACCGGAAGAACGACGTTTCAAAGCTCATCTGACGATTGGCAGAATAAAGACGCGGATAGCCCCCGACCTGCTGATACGCGCCATTCGGGAAGCGGAACCAACAGGATACCGCGGGTTTACGGCCAGTGCGGTTCACCTGATCCAGAGTCGTCTGACCCCTTCAGGTCCGGTCTATGCGCCGCTGAAGCGAATGTGTCTTGACGATGTTGTCGAAAGAGTTCAACTGTGAAAACGCAAACCAAAACACTATTGAGAGGAGCTGAACACATGACTGCAACGCCTGAAAAGGAAAAAGCCGTTGATGCGGCAATGGTCCAGATAGAACGGCAGTTTGGCAAAGGGTCCATCATGAAACTGGGAAGTCGGGTGGTTCAGGAGGTTGCAACCATTCCCACCGGATCGTTAGCCCTGGACAAGGCGCTGGGCGTTGGGGGGCTACCTCGCGGCCGAGTCGTCGAGATTTTCGGCCCGGAATCTTCCGGAAAAACCACGCTGGCCCTGCATGCGGTCGCCAGCGCTCAGAAACAGGGGGGAATTGCGGCGTTCATTGATGCAGAACACGCACTGGACGCGATATATGCCCGTAAACTGGGTGTCAACTGCGATGAAATGTTGGTCTCCCAGCCCGACACCGGAGAGCAGGCGCTGGAAATTGCCGATATGCTGGTGCGCAGCGGCGCCATTGATATTGTGGTCATTGATTCCGTGGCCGCGCTGGTGCCCCGTGCGGAAATCGAGGGCGAAATGGGCGATGCGCACATGGGGCTTCAGGCGCGGCTCATGTCCCAGGCGCTCAGAAAATTGACGGGAACCATCAGCAAGACCATGACCTGCGTCATTTTCATCAACCAGATCCGTTCCAAGATCGGGGTGGTTTTCGGCAATCCCGAAACCACGACGGGCGGCAACGCCCTGAAATTTTACGCGTCCGTAAGGCTCGATATCCGGCGCACCAGCCCTATCAAGGATGCGCAGGAGCAAACGGGATATCGCACCAAAGTTCGGGTGGTGAAAAATAAACTGGCCCCGCCATTTCGGGAAGCGGAATTCGATATTCTCTACGGGGAGGGCATTTCGGCGGCTGGCGATCTTTTAGACATGGGGGTCGAGGCGGGTGTCATCGAGAAAAGCGGTTCCTGGTACGCCTATCAGGGGGAACGCATCGGACAGGGCCGGCAAAACGTAAAAACTTATTTTCTTGATAATCCTGAAACATATCAGACGATTCTGACCAAAGTCAGAGAAAATATGGGGCTGGTGACGGGTCCCGTCAAAGAAGAACCGCTTCTGAAAGCCGAGACCTAAGGTGGTTTTCAACTGTCTTTTTCAATTAATTCGTTGAACGGCCATAAACGGCGATGCCCTTTTATGACCGTTCAAAGCATCCTTTCCAAAAAATCAGCGGAGTGATCCATGACAGGCAACGAGATACGCGGACAGTTTCTGGAATATTTCAAAAAACATCATCATCAACAGGTCAGAAGTTCATCCCTGGTGCCTCAGGATGACCCGACCCTTCTGTTCACCAATGCCGGAATGGTTCAATTCAAACGCACCTTTCTGGGCGAGGAAAAACGCGGGTATCAGCGCGCCGTAACATCCCAGAAATGCGTCCGCGCCGGCGGCAAGCATAACGATCTGGAAAATGTGGGTTATACCGCACGGCATCACACTTTTTTCGAGATGCTGGGAAATTTCTCGTTCGGCGATTATTTTAAAGAAAAAGCCATCGAATTCGCCTGGGATCTGCTGACCAATGGCTATGGTCTGCCGGCGGACAAACTTTACGCCTCCGTATTTTTGGATGATGACGAGGCTTATGGATTATGGCATAAAATGATCGGCCTTCCGGAAAGCAGGATTATCCGGCTCGGAGAGAAAGATAATTTTTGGGCCATGGGGGATACCGGTCCCTGTGGTCCCTGCTCCGAAATCCTGATAGATCGCGGTGAAAAGTACGGCTGCGGCCGGCCCGAATGTCAGGCGGGATGCGATTGCGATCGGTATCTGGAAATATGGAATCTGGTATTCATGCAGTTCAACCGGGACGAAACCGGCAAGATGACGCCACTTCCCAGGCCCAGCATTGACACCGGCATGGGACTGGAGCGCATCGTATCGGTCATCCAGAATGTGGCCACCAACTATGACACCGATCTCATCATGCCGATTGTCAAAGAGGCGGAAACCCTTTGCGGAAAGCGTTTGGGAGAGGCTCACGACAGCGATGTGGCCATGAAGGTCATTGCCGATCACAGCCGGGCCGCCGCGTTTTTGATCGGAGACGGCGTTTTGCCGTCCAATGAGGGCCGGGGCTATGTGCTGCGCCGGATTATGCGAAGGGCCATCCGGTATGGGCGCAATATCGGCCTTGCCCGTCCTTTTCTGCACAAGACCGCCGAAGCGGTCTGTGATCTGATGAAACCGGCATATCCGGAACTCTCGGAAGCGTCCGCGTTTATCGCGAATGTAATTCAGAACGAGGAGCGCCGATTTTCCGAAACCCTCGACAACGGCCTCCGGCTGCTGAACGATACGCTTCAAGAAATGAAGGCGAATGGACGGAGCGTGGTGCCAGGTGAAGTGGTATTCAAACTTTACGATACATTCGGGTTTCCGGTGGATATCGTGCGGGATGTCATTCGGGATGAGCGCATGACGGTGGATATGGCCGGATTTGAATCCGCCATGGCGACCCAGCGAACACAGTCCAGGACTGTGGTTAAATTCGCGAGCGCCGGAGACGCCTTCAAACAACTGGCCGCGGGAGGCGTCAAGCCGGAATTCACGGGCTATCGTCAGACCTCTTGCACGTCAACGGTGCTGGTGCTGGCGATGGAGGGACAGGAAATTCCGGAGGCTTCCGAAGGTCAGAAGGTCGAAATCGTAACGGCCGTCACCCCGTTTTATGGAGAGTCCGGCGGTCAGGCTGGCGATGTGGGCGTCATGACCGGCCTTGAATCTATAACCAATCTTCGGGTTCAGATTACCGGCACGCTCAAAGATCCGGCCGGTATCCTCATCCATCAGGGAACGGTGCTTTCGGGAAGCCTTCATAAGGGGGATTCCGTAATGCTGGCCGTGGATACCCATCAAAGGGAAGCCACAGCACGCAATCACACGGCCACCCATATGCTGCACGCGGCATTGCGCTCTGTTTTGGGAGATCATGTCAAGCAGGCCGGTTCGCTGGTCAATCCGGAAAGACTGCGGTTTGATTTTACGCATTTTTCTCAGGTGGAATCCGATATGCTGGAGCGAATCGAGCAGATCGTCAATCAGCGAATACGCGACAATATCGGGGTTGATATCGAGGAAATGGATGCGGAGGCCGCTTTTAAATCCGGCGCCATGGCGCTTTTTGAGGAAAAATACGGCGACAGGGTCCGGGTGATTACACTGGGTGATTTCAGCAAGGAGCTGTGCGGCGGCACCCACACCCAGCGCACCGGCAATATCGGCGTATTCAAGATTGTTTCGGAAGCCAGTGTGGCCTCCGGGGTTCGGCGTATCGAAGCCCTTACCGGAAAGGCCGCGATGGATCATATCCAGAAGACATTTCGGATGCTTCAGGAAAGCGCGACTCTTCTAAAAATCCGGCCAGATGATCTGTCGGTTCGGATTGATAGATTGCTGAACCATCAGAAATCCCTCGAAAAAGAGGTGGAAAAGCTCAAAACGGACATTGCGAAAGGCTCTGCGGAAACAGCCATGGATGAAATCCGAACGGTCGGGGATGTCGCCGTTTTGGTGAAGAAAGTTTCGGTGGATTCACCGGCGGCGCTTCGGGACATGGCGGATCAGTTTCGGAATAAAATCAAATCCGGCGTTGTGGTTCTGGGCGGTGTGTCCGCCGAAAAAGTCTTGTTGGTGGCGCTGGTGACCAAAGACATGGTTAAACGCTTTCACGCCGGCGCCATTGTCAAGGAAATATCGGCAGTTGTGGGCGGCAGCGGCGGCGGCAGACCGGACATGGCGCAGGCTGGCGGAACGCTGCCGGATAAAATAGACGAAGCGCTTGAAAAAGTGTTCGAAGTGGTTGCCAGAGGATAACGGTTTATCGCTTGTCGGCGGATTTCTCGCGCCGCAGGTTCTCCGCCCGCCCTGCGGCGCGCTCGGCGACCATGTGTAAAAGCTTGAAAGATTTTATTCATCAACTTCATTACACATGGGAATGCCGTCCACACCGACATTTTCGAGTCGTTCAAGTCTATCTATAAGAAAAACGATATCTCTTTGATGGGCGATAATGCTGCCGTGCTGAGGTGCTATCATTTTGGGAGACAGGCGCCTGACAACGCTCATGGCATTTTTCAACGCTCTGCCGCAGGGCATCACTTTTTTATGGAAGTTTAGAATGTTCAAAACCGGACAAATGAGCTTTCCGGCCTTACAGTCCTGATAATCCGTACAGGAGAAGCATGCTTCCGGCAGTTCGAGAAACAGTTCCCACTCTTGTGAAAAAGCGCCGAACGAAAAACTTCCGAAAAGATCGCTGGTAAACAGCGTTCCCGTTTGCAAATCGTGGGTGATATAGCCTCCGGAAGAATGTGCGTAAGGGGTCGAGTGAAATTGTAAGGTGCGTCCGCCGAATGTGTACTGAAAATCATGGGTGTCTATGGACTCGATCAGGTGGGCGCGCTCCCTGTGAATGTAATATTTCAGAAATTCCGTATCGCCTTTGTTGGAGAAAACCTTCAGCGAATCGTTCTGACAGATATCCACGATATTGGACAGAGAACCGCACAAATCCGGGTCCGCATGCTGATAGATCAGGGCGACAATCTGCTTCGGATCCACTTCGGCCTGCAATATTTTCATCATCACAGCCGCAAAATCGGAACGACTGCCGCCATCTATCAAAACCGCCTGTCCGCTGGCCGTCACGATGTAGGGATTGCACTGGAGTGCGGCGCCCGATTCGTAGGCGCCGGTCCAGAAAACACCGTCCGAAACGGATATGGGTCTGTCGTAAAACTGATTTTTGTTCATAGGACGCCTGAATCATGAGATGGGTTTAAGCAGAAAATAAGCGTTCATGCTTTCTTTGTTTTTGAGATGGACAAGCCCGCGTTCCTGGAATTCAAAATCGTTTCTCGTTTTCAGATAGGTGGATTCCGAAACGTTGATGCGGCCTTTTTCGCCTGAC
>JAJYBO010000027.1 GCA_021778975.1 Deltaproteobacteria bacterium | reverse complement strand
CTTGAAGCCATGGGCAGAGGCGCGGACCCGGACGTCATCACCGCCAGCGCCAAGGCCTTCATCAACGGCCTGAACCGTCTGGAATACCTGAAGGCCCACCCGTTGGTCCATATGGAGTAGCCGCTGACTGACCCAGTTCGCCGATCGGTAGGGGCGCACGGCCGTGCGCCCCAATCGCCGCCCCAACGAAATCCGGGAACCAATCGCCGAATATGGTGTGGAGGCATGGATGGTATGAAATGATCCGACCTCCTCGCCCAGATCGCCCTCGATGAAGACTCCCTGACCTCGGAGATGGCGGCTTTTGTCAACACGGGTGGCATGATTATCACGATGATTTTATTCTGACCAATATTGCCATTAATAACGAATTGTTACTTGCCAATCCGATCGGTCATGCTCATAACATGCTTGAATAATTTATAAAAACGAAGATTTCCAACTTATTGATACATGTAATTTCAAATAGTTATACCTTAGAACAAAATCATCGTGTGCGCCACCAGCTCTGCTTGCAAAGCGTAGAACAAATTTATCGTGGGAATGCGGGTGATGGTTGTGGACGATCTCCTGGGCGCAACCGATATCCGGGATCAGGCATTGCATCTGGAAAAAGCCGCTCGACAGGGTGAAAGCGCTGACAGCCTCAAACCCCATCTGGATGTATTGACCATATCGCTCCAATCGCTGACAGAGGCTTTGGACCGAGTGCTGACAAGGGCGCCGGATGTGCAGAAATCCGTGCTGGTAAATTGGTCGGAAGTATCAACCATCCTGGACCGGCTGGAATCGTTCCTGAAATCCGACGATGCCGCATCCAACGATCTCTTTGACCAATCCCAGCCCCTTTTGATGGCAGCTCTGGGAGATGCGGTCAGGACGATCGGGCAACAAATCCGGGACTTTGATTATTCCGATGCTCTGAATACGCTGCACATGCTTCGAAAAAACGGCTTTTCTGAGAAGGGATCTCGGCTGTGATGCTCATATGGTGGTTCGGCGATGCCAATTGCAGGTAGCTTCCATTAAAACATGCAACTTGGTGGCCACACTACGAAGCCGTCTGAGATTCGACTTTTTACGAGAACGTCATATTTTCTTGCATTCAGTCTGCCGGATATGCCAGAATCAGAACCCATAGTCATCGGGTTTCTGCTTTTTGACGAGGGTATCCACCATGTCCTGGCACTACGAATACAGTCCTTATTTGCTGACGGTTCTGGCGTCCCTCTTGTTTCTGGTTTTTCTGGGTATTCACGGGTTCAAAAATCGCACGGCGCCTGGAGCGATCCCTTTCACGTTTCTGATGGCGTTGTCAATTCTGTGGATATCAACCGACGCCTTCCGTCTATCCGCCATAGAAAATGTCTCACGAATATTCTGGTTCAAGTGCGAAAAAACGCTGATGCTTCCGATGGCTACAGCGGGATTTTGCTTTGTTGTCGCATATGCCGGGCTGGGCCAATGGCTCTCCCGACGCATGTCTGTTTTCCTGAGCGCTATTCCGGTCATTTTTACAATCCTGATTCTGACAAACGGAATGCATCAACTTGTCTGGAAACAGATATCCTATGACGGCGTTATCCATGCCGTTATAGGCGAAGCGCACTGGGCAGCCATTGCCTGGGGGTGGCTCCTGAGCCTGGGACAGTTGGCGGTACTCATATGGCTTTTTGCACGGTCACCACGTCATCGGTGGATAGCCGCCGGACTGATCACCACGCTGATAGTGGTGCGGGCTGCTTCCATTGTCAATGTGGCGGGCGATAATCCCTTCAAACCGCTCAATCCCATGGTGCTGGCGTTGAACGTCGTCCTGCCGTTCTATGCCTTCGCTTTTTTCGGCTTCCGCATGTTCGATGTCGTTCCGGTGGCGCGCAACATGGTGATGGATCGAATGGCAGCCGCCGTGATGGTCATTGACACCAAAATGTACATCGCCGATTTGAATGAAACCGCAGAGCGGATGCTGAATATCATTCGTAGCAAGGCTGTCGGGCGCCGCATCGAAACGGTATTGGTGGCGTTTTCCGATCTTTTGGACATCATCCGTACTCCGGAAGGGCGGCAACAGGATATCCGCCTTGAAACTTCCGTAAACCGCTGGTATCAGGTTTCTGTTTTTCCCCTGCACGATCGCAGGTCTTTTCACCTTGGTCATCTGATTTGGATTCAGGATATCACCGAACGGAAAGCGTTTCAGGAACAAATATCGGATTATCAGAAAACCCATGCCATGCTGCAGGAACGCGAACTTTTAGCCCGTGAACTGCATGACGGCATCGGCCAGACGCTGGCCGCCATGCAGCTTCATCTGTGTACTGTGGGCGAACTGCTTGCCAGGGGAGAAACTCACCAGGCCACATCATACTTGCACCGGTTATCCGCCGTTGTTCAGGACGCCAAAGATTCTGTTCGAACCTATCTGGCAGGTGTTAAAATGCTTCCTTCTGGAGAAAGCAATTTTGTGGAAACCGTTCAACACTGCCTCAAAACCTGTGGACAAAATCTCGACATTCATACAGAGTTGACCGTATCTTCTGAAATACAAAATGGATGTGTGGGGACATCCGTTGCGGTGCAGCTTCAGCCGATTCTCCAGGAAGCGCTCTCCAACGCTCGGCGACACGGAAAAGCCGATGTAGCGAAAGTGATTCTGACAGGCGGCGACGGATGGCTCCGCATTATGATTGAAGATAATGGACAGGGATTCAATGTGGAAACAGCGAAACACCATCATTCCTTTGGACTGCGCTCGATGCAGGGACGCACGGAAAGTGTGGGCGGACGGTTCGCCGTGGCGTCCACCCCGGGAGAAGGCGCTCGGATAACCGTTCAGATACCGTGCGGAAGGGAGGCGTCATGAAATTTCTCATAGTGGATGACCATCCTATCTTCCTCGAAGGACTGAACAACCTTCTGCGCATCCGCGGATTTGATGTGGTGGGAACGGCCTGCAACGGATGTGAAGCCGTCGAAAAAGCGGATGCACTGCTCCCTGACGTGATTCTGATGGACATTATCATGCCTGTCTGTGACGGCGTAACAGCCATGCGGATAATCCGGCAACGGCATCCGGACACCAAGGTGGTCATGCTCACGATGTCGGAAACCGATGAAAACCTGTTTGCGGCGATCCGGAACGGAGCGTTCGGCTATCTACTCAAAAACGGTGACACCGAAACATTTTTTAGCTTCATAGAAGGATTGACGAAAGGGGAAGCCCCCCTGTCCCCAGGGCTTGCAGCTCGGATTCTGAAAGAGTTCGCGCAAACAACCGGGGGAAAAGAGGTGGAAACGCCACAAGCCACCATTCGGCATCCCCTGACGACCCGTCAGATGCAGGTGCTGACACTGGTCGCCGATGGCCTGACCTATAAGGAAATCGGAGCGAAATTGTTTCTGTCCGAACGAACCATCAAATATCACATGGGCGAAATCATCGAACGGCTGCACATGGACAACCGCCGACAGGCAATAGATTACGCCCGGAATCAATACTTCACCCCACCCCCCCTCGCAACCAGACGAATTTCAGACGATTTCAAAAAAAGTCCGCAGCCAGAAACGCAAACCTGTAAGAACTGAAGACGTATTGATCGGTATCGCGATATGCCGCACCTCAAGTTTTCGAGGCCCTGTACTTTTTTCTCTCCAAACTGTACCTTAACTGTACTTCCGGTACATTGTGACAACCTGAAAGAATTGGTATGTAGTCAGGCGCGGCCCGCTGCAGCCGACCTGAGCCATATGGGGTTGGTCACATCTTTTTTCTTGAATTCATCGGGCATGCCCATTGCCGTTTTTCTCACGATTTCCAGGAACGGTTTCATGAAACAGCGAATCATCGTGCTTTACGGCCATAGCCTGGTGTTATCCGCTGTCGGCGCATGCTTGCAGCAAAAACCGGACTTCAGAATCTTAAACATGGAAGGAGTCCCTCCGGATTATCTGAAAAAAGCGAATGCGGCTCATCCCCAGGTGGTTCTGTTCGATATAACGCTGAATCCTCACTTCGCTGCTTTGCTGATGCGGAATTATCCGAAAATCATACCGATAGGCATTGATCTGGCGCGCCATCAAATATGGCTGCCATCCGGCAAGTTCATCCATCTGTTCACCAGCGATGACCTGGTGACAGCAATTGAAACAGAAATGCTGCGACATGCACGGACCAGCGATGAATACGGCTTATAAATCAAAACGGACGAGGGGATCGTTCACATCTTTCAGGAAAGGAAAAATACCATGGAAAAAGGCATTACAAGAAGAGATATACTGAAGCTTTCAGGAATGACCCTGGGAGGCATGGCCATCGGCGTTGCCACCGGCGGCGCGGCCGTTACCACCGCGAGCGCCAGTGACTGCACCCCCCAGCCGCTCGACCCGATGACAAACAACGATTACATCGAAAGTCTGCCGACATATTGCCCCGGAACGGAGCCACTGGCTGACAATGAAATGCGGATATCCTTTCTGGGAACGTCATTTCTGCCGCGTCTGGCTCAGGAATGTAACAGTGTCTTCATTGAAGTGGGGGGGGGAAAAAACGGTGAGGCGCTGGATCAATTCATATTTGACTGCGGTAGCGGGGTAGTGGCCAAATACAACGCCATGGGCATTCCCATGCGAAAGATGGACAAGATATTTCTGACGCACCTCCACGGTGACCACATGAGCGATCTGACGCATATATACCTGTTTGGTCCGGCTCAAGACCGCAAAACACCGCTGTATGTGTGGGGGCAGAGTCCTTCCAATCTGACAGACCCGATTGATCCGTCCTATACTTATAACGACGATGGCGTCAAAGTTTTCTGCCAGAAATTCAGGGATATGCTGCGATGGCACACCGAGAGTTTCGGCTTTCTTCCCACCAGTTACAAAAACTGGACCCCCCCCACCCAGACGGACTGGGGCCTGCCGGTGGCGCCAATGCCCATTGTGCCGACCATCGGGCCTCCGGATCCCACCAGTACGGATGGCTATGGAGTCGGTGGCTATTCTTTGGTGCCGATCGAGTTGGACTGGACCAAAAAAGGCGATCAGACCGACGATAACGTTGCCTATAACAACGCCGCCACCGGTGTCAAAATCACGCATTTCCCCATGATACACGCCCGAAAAGGCTCCATTGGCTACAAGCTGGAATGGAACGGCATGTCCGTCATTTTCACCGGCGATACAAGACCCAGCTATGAATTGATCAAACAGGCAAGCGGTGTGACAGTTCTGATTCATGAAATGGTCGTGCCGGCGGAAGTCTGGGCCGCTAAAAATATGGGATATCGAACCCCTGCGGAGGCATATGCCGATTCAGGGTTTCAACAGGCCCTGACGGTTGCCAAAGCCGTTCAAACCAGTTCTCACACACCTCAAGGCGCTCTGGGCTTTATGCTCAGCCAGATAAGCCCCGCCCCCAAACTTGCGGTGGCCACTCATTTTCAGGCGACGGATGATACGATCAAGTCGGCTTTCAAAAGTATCCGCAATCATTATCCGAAAGGAGATGTGGTAATTGCGGGAGATTTCATGGTGCTGAATGTCACGCCCACAAGCGTCACCAAACGCAAGGCGGTCGTCGGCAACTATGCCTGGTATCCGATAGCCCAGCTTTCCAGCACTCTGGCCGCCCCCAAATACCAGGATGGTCAGGGGAACATGGCGCCCACCGCCCAGATAGACACGACCGACGTCATCCCGTCCGGTACGGATTCTCACGGCAATCCCACCTATGATGATTCGGGATATTGATCCGAAACGGTTCCGGCATATTTCTTTCATCGCAAACCGCAACGAATCCAGACAGACACGGCGGATTGCCGCAACGCCATTCGATCACGCCATGGCGAAAGGGAAACGACAATGAAACAAATCCGATATTCAAAAGCGATTGCAGCTTGTTGTGTTATGGTGTTATGCAGTGTACTGATATTTCCGGGAAACGCCTCATGCCAAACGGTAACGGAGTTTTCTTCCGGACTTACGGCCGGCTCCAGCCCCTGGGGAATAACTTCAGGACCGGATGGCAACGTCTGGTTTACGGAACAGTCCGGCAACCGTATTGGGCGTATCACGCCATCCGGTGTTATCACCGAGTTTTCTGACGGGCTTTCGGACAATAGCTATCCAATGGGTATCACCGCAGGTCCGGACGGCAATCTCTGGTTCACCGTAACCGGCGGTATCGGCAGGATCACGCCGTTGGGCGTTATCACCGTATTTTCGACAGGGCTTCCCAGTTACAGCAGTCCCATTGAAATCGCTCTCGGTCCGGACGGTAATCTCTGGTTCACCGATTACGGCGCCATCGGAAAGATCACGACGTCCGGGGTCATCACCGAATTCACCACCGGCCTTCCCGTCAACAGTTATCCGCTGGGAATCACCGCGGGCCCGGACGGCAATCTCTGGTTCGCCGATTATACGGCCCATGCCATCGGAAAGATCACGACATCCGGGGTCATCACCGAATTCACTGCGGGACTGGCCGCTAACAGCGCTCCTGTCGAAATAACGGCAGGTCCGGACGGCAATCTCTGGTTCACCGATTATGACGGTGGATCTGTCGGAAAAATAACCCCTTCAGGAAGCATTACCGAATTTCCCGTCAACTTCGGTGTTTACAGTACTCCATGGGGAATTGTGTGCGGTCCGGACGGCAATCTCTGGTTCACCGATTACAGGGAGGGCGTCATTGGAAAAGTCACGACATCTGGGGTTGTCACAGAATCGTTTGCGGATATTTCCTTAAATAGCGGCCCCAGACGCATCACCGTGGGTCCCGACGGCAATGTCTGGTTTGCCGAAAGTAAAACCTGCAAGATAGGACGGATTTCAGAAATCAAAACCGGTTGTACAGCCACCCTGGATCGAAATCTCGTCCTCAATATTCCGTATCTTTCCCATACGGGGACGGCGGGAACGATGTCGCTGTGGGCAAACCTGGTTTATATCTATAACGCTTCGTATCCGAACTCGACAATTTTCAAGTTGACGACATTCGGTGTCATCAACAACCCGTCATTTTCCTGTACGCCGTCAACACTTGGCAGTGATCTGTCCCTGCATATTCCCGACGTGCTGCTCTCCGACGGTGTTACCCATGTGTCGGCGGATTTACGGTACAGCCCGGATCTTTCCACCAACGACAACATCTACTTCATCGTCACAAACTACAGCACCCTTTCACAATAAACGGGAAGCGAAGTAAACATTCGATAAACAGATTTGACGGCTTCGTAAAAAGTCCGGATGCTGCGTTGCGCTGCATCCTTCGTCGTTGCGGCGTACTATAAAATCAGCACGCCGCATTCGTTACGGATTTACAAGCAAGGTATCGCCTATTCGTTTTGAAGATCAATGGCCATCTTCACCAGAGACGCCACCTCTTTATCCGGCACCCGGCCTCGTGCAATGGCTCTGACAACCCGGTTTTTGTCCAGAAGAATCATGTTCGCCTCTTTACTCAATCCCCAGGCGTCGCGAAGCGTGGCGTCATAATCGAACAGGATGGTGGTCTTGTATTTCTTGGCTTTATGAGCGGCGATGATCCGAATCAGCGCATCCGGCTTCCAGGTGGCTTTGCAGTCGGCGATACCGATTCCCTTGTAGGTAGCGTCCTTGAGCAGCCCCTGGTCTTTGGCCTTTTTCATGGCGTCGTTCAAATGATTGTTTTCATCCGAATAATCGGGATTGACGTAATTGATCAGCAGCACCTTTCCCGCCCAGGATTCCATCGTAAAGGCTTTTCCATCCGCATCCTTGAACGACCAGTCAGGCGCTTTCATCCCGGCTTTCAGTTCCTCCGCATATCCCGATGCTCCGAACATCAGCATTACCACAGCACAAATACCCAGTCCCCACATCCACTTTCGACTCATTTTTGACTACTCCTTTCATCAGGTTGTGTATGAATCAGAGACGGCTATATTTCCTCACGCCTTATCTCTGGCCGCCATGCAACACGCAGCGGCATGCGTTGTGGCAGGTGGTATAACGCAATTGACAATAAAATTCAATTCATCGAACAGCATATTTTCAAGATACATCCATGACGGTTGCACACCGAAGTATGGGTTCGTAAAGAGCTTTCGCCAACGCGACGAAGCGGTTGTTTTCCGCTGTCCAGAGCGCGTGAAAATCCGGAAACGCCCTTTGCAGATAAAGATCATATTTCACTTCCCCCTTACTATTGAAGTCATCCCTCTGATAGACGCTGCGGGCGGCTTTTTCGGCTTTCTCCTGAGCTTCGGGGGTATCTTCGTTCAACAAGGGATTCAAATATGAAAAAGCTGTTTTGGCGGTAACCGGCAAAAGTCGCTCAAGCCCAATCCACCAGTATTCAACAATGGTTTCCAGGTGCTTCAAAGCCGTTTCGTCATCCATCGGCCCGAAAACGACCACACCATCCGGCGCTATCAGATAACTGGTCAGATCGAGCTTTCGGGCGCACCCGGCCATATGGCGCACCCACAGACTTATCAGCGTATGGGGTTTTGAAACTTTGCCGCCGTCTGTAATATTGCCATGATAGAATTCCCACCGGGTACAGGAATTTCCCGAACCACCCGGTGTGTGTAATCCGCCCAGCCAGTCTTCCATGACAAAATCGCGTCCGGATACTTTAAATTCATGGATGATTTCAACCGGCGGCGCATCACATGGACACTGCCCCTGCAGCTTCTGATAGGAAACAAGCTGGCGCATCACCGGCGCCGTCAGGTCATTGATGGCCATATCTCCAACGCCCTTCAGCGGCAATGAACCACTGAGGCGCAGACGCTCTGCCGCTTGCCGCATCGCATCGGAACACATATCCGGCGCAGCCGCCAGCGCGGCGTTTAAAAGCGAAGGGCAAAAACGGTACGGCGACAGACGATCCAGCGCAAACGGCTCCATATCTTCGGTGGCCGCATCCCCCTCATCCAGATATATCTTCAGCCGGTGATTGAAAAAGAACGCCGTCGGTTTTTTCAAAAAATGAATCAACATCGCCATGTTCAACCGCCCCCCATCTGTCAGAGGCGGCAGTTCGGTATCTTGAGACGGAGATTTGGGTGCGTCCAGCGTACGGCGCCACTCTCGCGCATAGGTAAAAAGCCGGGAATGCTCTTGAAAGTAGGCGCTGCTGAAAGGCTGAAGCGGATGTTGACAGGTCAATCGCTCCAGGAGCCGTGAGCCGGCGTTATTATCCGAAGTATCATTCATCCGCCATCCCGCGGCGATATAATCCCGCAACTGCCCCACCAGCACTGACGGCATTCGAACGCTGTTGTCCTGGATACTGCGACCGACATAGCTGATATAGAGCTTTTCCCGCGCCGAAAGCAGGGCTTCGAGAAACAGATAACGGTCGTCTTCCCGGCGCGAACGGTCTCCGGGACGATAGGCGCCGGACATCAGGTCGAAATCGAAGGGTGGATGGCTTCGGGGATAATCGCTGTCGTTCATTCCCAGCAAACACACAACCTTGAATGGAATGGCTCGCATGGGCAGCAGGGTGCAGAAATTGACCATGCCCGCCAGAAACTGCTGTGATTTGCTGACATCTTTCAGCGCCGACAACAGCACTTCTTGCACCACTGCCAGCGAAACCGGTTCATCCATCGCCGCATCCGCACAGGCATATTCCCATTCCGCCAGCACATCTTCGGCGCGGTGCTGAAAAAGCTGCTCCTGACTGCTTTCCATCAGGAAAAAATCGGTCAAGAGTCGGCGGATACGATGCCCCCATTCGGAGGCCGTCGCATCACACATCAACATTCGCTGGCAAACTTCCAGTTTTTCCAGAACGACCGCCAGAGGCCCGATTCGTGAAGCTTCCAGACCGCCGATCTCATCGTAAGGTTCAATGCCCCTCCAGGAGGCGCCACCGCCCGCAGCATACCCCAGCAGCATTCGATCGAGTCCGAAACGCCAGGTATTCTGCGTCAGGTCCTCCGGAAGACCGAATTCCTGACGCTGCACCGCACTGAGTCCCCAGCGGATCCCGGATTCTTGAATCCAGCCATGCAGATCCGGCAAATCAGACTCCAGAATACCAAATCGGTTCCGAAATGCTGGCGTTTCCAGCATATCCATCACATCACTGACTGTCATCCGCGACGCCGGCAGATTCAGCAGCTTTTCCAGAGCCGTCAACAGGACAATGCTGGCGCGTTCCGGTTTGTCCGCAATGGTAAACGGGATAAAACGTCTGTCGTGAACGGGCAGATTTCCAAACACCGCCTCGATGTGAGGGGCATACATTTCAATATCCGGAGCCATCACGATAATGTCTTGAGGCGCCATTCCCTCGATCTCCGAAAAAAAGGACAGCATCTGATCCTGAAGGATTTCAACCTCCCGCTGCCGGCTATGGGCCAGTTGAAACGTTATGGAAGTGTCGTCAGCGGAAATGATTTGTTTGTTTTCCGCCGTTTCTGGCAGCGGCTCCAGATCCAGAATCGCCTGCTGCACCTGATGGAGCAACCGCTCCGAAGATTTTTCCCTGACGATATCCTGAAATACGTCAATGGCGTCAAACCGACCGCGGTAGGCTTCCGGCTGATCGTAGCCATAAAGAAGCCCGATATAGTCCCGCCCCTGTTTCCCCCAGGCGGCTAAAAGCGGATTCACCTGCGGCTGGAAAGATTCCGATGGCGTATGCTGAGACGCGCCACCTGTCTGCGCCTGAAATGTTGACGGTTTTCGGGCGTGACGTGCGTTCTCGATGCGCAGCAGGTCTTTATCCTCAATGATATCCGCCCAGTAGTGACGGCACGGATTGTGGACGAAAAACAGCATTTGAGTAAACCGGGACAGTGCGTGAAAGGCTTCCAAAGACTGGCGGGGCATGGAACAGATGCCGAAAACGAGAATACGCCGGGGCAGACCGGCAGGCCGCGAACCCAGCGTTTCGGAGGTCTTCATAAATCGTTGATGCAGGCTGGAACGGCTGACATCCTGCTGCGGCGCCGGGATATCGGCCCGAATCCGACGCCAGAGTTCCGGCTGCCAGCATTGTTCCGAGGGCAGCGGCAGAAGCGCTCCCACCGCGTTACGCAACTGATCAATGCCCGAAGCCCAGTCCTCCAGCCAGTCTGCCCGATACACCTGATACTGATCGAACAGACCGGCCAACTGGCAGGCCAGTTGATAGCGTTTGCGCTGATCCGGGTCATTCGCTAAAAAGCGGCTGAGCGGCGCGAACAGCGGGTCCGCCGCTAAAGAAGGCATCAGGTTCATCAGCCTCCAGACCAACCGTGATTTATCGTACGGCGATTCCCTCGGGATATGCTCCTTCCCCAGCACCAGTCTGCAGGCCTGCCACAAAAACCGCGCCGGAAACTGAAACGACACCGCGGCGCTGATGCCGCAACCCCGATTGTCCGCCAGCGCCAGCTTGAGCCACTGGGCCATGCCGTTGCTCTGGACAATGAAAAGCTCGTTTTCCAAAGGCGCCAGCGGGTGGGAACGCACCCATTGAATCGCAATGTCACTCAAATCTTCCAGCCGGTTGGCATGCAGTATGGAGAGGCCGAAAGGTAGATCGGTATGCGAATGATGTTCAGTAAAAAGATTCATAACGGCATCCTGGAATTGAAAAAATGAAATCGTTACCGTCTGCGACTATATATCGCAATATCTCGAAAGTAAACCATTGGATGCTTGACATTGACAACGCACACCGTTATCGTGCTTGATTTATATCGGTGCATTGTGTAGCCGCAGCATAAAAACAGAACAACAGTACCATAACAGGCGAAATTCAATATGAACCCAACAGAGGCGGAAGTTCAGGCCCCACGCGCCTGCCAGATATGTGGCGACTGTACGGGGTCCCTGCATCCCGGCGTATTCGTTCGTCATGCGGTGGCGGATATGATCCGAAAAGAAACCGGAAAATGGTCGGAAGACGGATGGATATGTTCAAACGATCTTCAGAAATACCGGAATATGTATGTTCAATCGCTGTTAGAATCTGAAAAGGGAGAATTGACATCTCTCGAGACTGAAGTGCTGGACAGCATCCGCCGCCAGGATATCCTTTCCCGAAATCCGGATGACGAAATTCAATCCGATCTCACCTTCGGACAGAGGGTGGCGGATCGTATCGCCGCCATCGGCGGAAGCTGGAAATTCATTATTTCATTCGGCATCACCCTCTTTGTCTGGATTTCCATCAACAGCGTCGTTCTTCTGACCCGGCCATTCGATCCCTACCCTTACATCCTTCTGAATCTGGTGCTGTCCTGCCTTGCGGCAATTCAGGCGCCCATCATCATGATGAGCCAGAACCGGCAGGAATCCCGCGATCGTCTTCACGCCATGCGCGACTATCAGGTCAACCTCAAGGCCGAGCTGGAGATCCGTCACCTGAATCAGAAAATAGACCATCTGATGTGTCACCAGTGGGAACGCCTGGTGGAGATTCAACAGATTCAGATTGACCTGATTCGGGAGATCCGAAGTGGAAAATAGCACCACATCGCTTTCAGCGAAAGCAGGCATCGGCGCATCGTTTGGCGCCATTGTCCGGTCACTGCGTCACCGCAATTTCCGGCTTTTTTTCGGCGGGCAGAGCATTTCCCTGATCGGGTCGTGGATGCAGGGAGTCGCCCTGAGCTGGCTGGTTTACCGCCTGACCCATTCGGCGTTTCTGCTGGGCATTACCGGATTCGCCAGCCAGATTCCCGCCTTTTTCCTGTCACCTTTAGCCGGTGTCCTGGCAGACCGCTGGAACCGGCACATGTTGATTATCATGACGCAAACCCTGGCGATGGTGCAGGCGTTTATTTTATCCATCCTGGTGTTAACCCATACAATCACCATATGGGAGATCATCGTCTTAAGCCTTTTCCTGGGTGTCATCACCGCCTTTGACATCCCGATACGGCAGTCTTTCATGATTGAAATGATTGATGACAAAAACGATCTGGGAAACGCCATCGCCCTGAATTCCACAATGTTCAACGGCGCGCGCCTACTGGGGCCGTCGATCGCAGGGCTTCTTATTGCCGCCGTCGGCGAGGGCGTGTGTTTTTTACTGAACGCCATCAGTTATCTCGCGGTGATCGCCTCTTTATTCCTCATGAAAATCCGGCCATCCGAAGCGCCGCGGACGTCAAGCCACGCCAATGTCTGGACGGAAATCAAGGAAGGCTTTGACTACGCCGCAGGCTTTGAACCTATCCGGGTGATATTGCTGACACTGGCGCTGATCGGTCTCATGGGTATGCCTTACAGCGTTTTGATGCCCGCATTTGCCAAAGACATCCTGCATGGAAACTCCAATACGTTCGGATTTCTGATGGGAAGCGCCGGCCTGGGCGCCTTATGCGGCGCCGTATATCTGGCGTCCAGAAAAACGGTTGTGGGGCTTGGAAAGATGATTCCGATCGCCGCCGTTATTTTCGGCGCCGGGCTGATCGGACTCTGTTTTTGCAGGAATGTTCCCTTCGCGATGGGGCTGATGGCGCTGACCGGCTTCGGGCAGATTGTTCAGATGGCCTCCAGCAATACGCTCCTTCAAACCATCGTGGAAGACGACAAACGGGGAAGAATCATGAGTTTCTACACAATCGCTTTCATGGGGATGACCCCTATCGGAAGTTTACTGGCCGGTTCCATGGCCTCGCATGTCGGCACGCCGTGGACACTTTGCGTCGGCGGTATCGCCTGTCTGATGGGGGCTGCGGGGTTCGCCGCCAAATTACCAAAACTGCGAAAAGATGTGCTGCCGGTCTATATTCATAAAAACATCTGGAAAAGCCCGGATTCGGACAACACCGATTGACCCCGCCTACCGGATCGGAACCGCGTAGGGGCGATCCTTGCGATCGCCCTCTGGCAGAGAGATCGCCCTCTGGCAAACGGTATAATAATTCATGTGAGTTGCCTGAAGGCGCGTAAATCCTGAGGCGTGAAGCTGGTATATATGCGGCAATGAGGCAGAGCCGTCATCCTTTATCTTCTATCAATCCTACAGGAGGCGTTGTGTCTTCCGTCAATTGCTGCAACGATTTTCTTTCGTCAAACTGCAACAATTTAAATTTTTCCATTTCCATGTGCATCACATTGATCTTCAGCCGATATTGCAAATAAAGCCAGAAAATGATCACTAAAAACACAATGGCAAACAAAATAGCCGGTATCCACCAAAACCTGGCCAGCCATGATGAAGTTACCGAACCGGCAAATTTGATCACTTCCGGAATATACCACAACAAAAACAACATGGCGATCAACATCAACATAAACCATATCACGTTGATCTTGCTCAAACGATTCAGCGCGATAATCCACTGGCTCGCGTTTTCATCGTCTTCTTTGAAATCCGGTTCGATAGCTTGAAAATAAGCCTTTGTAATCAACGATATCAGGAAGAAAAGCCCGATCGGTGCGCCAATTGAAATCAGAATCCAGCCTTTCCACGGAAAATAATGTGGAATTACCGTATCGCTGATTAACAAATACACCTGTTGATTATTGTACATACTATTTCGAGTGCTGACGGCAATTCGCTCATTTGGCTGTAATTTTTCCGGATGGTCAATATATATTTTCGCCATCTCTTCGGTAATGGGCGTCTCGATATGCGTCTTTTCATCCATCTGGTAGATCAGCGTACATCCCAGAATAAACAGTTCTAACACCAGAACGGAAATTGTCACGAGTTTAAGAATTGAATCACGATCTTTAAAACTGATTTTTTCATTCATCATTGCTCAAGAATTCACAAGTAAGAATTTGCATAAAAAAATAGGATGCGACAGCCCGAAAAGCTATTGCATCCACGCACCATTTTGGTACATCCAAAACCAGTCATCTTCCAGACAGGTTGTTTAACTAAATCCAGTTTGAAACTTTGTTTTATATGTAAATCAATCATTATTGTCAATAAATGTAAAATACCATCGTAAAAAAGCTATAAAACCAACCGGTTTTCAGAACAATGCTCGGATGATGTCGAAATGTCTATTGTCCGGAGGAATATAAATTCAAGGAGAAGGAATACGGGTCACAATAAGGTGTTTCCAGACAGGAATTGAGATGTGTACTACAAAAACATATCTATCCAAAAATGACGACTTCATAAAAAGTCCGGATGCTGCGTTGCGCTGCATCCTTCGTTGCTGCGGCGTACTAGAAGTACGTCTCATTCCTCAGAATTTACGCGCCTTGCCACCCAACTTTTTACAAAGCCGTCCGAAACTCGACTTTTTACGAGAGCATCAAAAATCTCTTCTCTCTTCAAAAAAGAGAGAAGAGTCAAAAAACATTATGGCATGATCTGACGGGCCGCCGCCTCCATCCAGTGAAAAACAGATTCTGGCAACACGCCCAATATCAACAAAGAAGCGGCAAGCACACCTCCCCATACAGAGCTGCAACAGCGGGGTTCTTGAAACTGCACCCCTTCTTCCGATTCGTGGGTGTATGCATGACGTACAATGTTGAGATAATAATAAATGGATATCGCCGTGTTGAGCGCCGCAATGATAATCAACCAGTTATAACCACGATTCCAGGCGGCTGTCAGTAAAAACAGCTTCCCGATAAAACCGGCGGTCGGTGGAAGCCCTACCAGTGCAAACGCCCCTACCGCAAGAATAAACGCCAGATACGGCGCTCGCTGGTAGAGACCATTCAGATCATCCAGCATGAGATTTTTACCATCTCTGGACAAACTGCAAATTACCCAAAAACACGTCAAATTCATCAGAAGGTATATCAGGCTGTAAAAACCCGCGGCGGAAAGCCCCGCGGCACTGGCGGCAACAAGCCCTACCAGCACATATCCGGCATGCGCCACACTGGAATAGCCCAGTATTCTTTTAACATCCTTCTGAACCAGCGCTGCAAGGTTTCCAAACGTCATAGATGCCGCAGATAGAATTGCCATAACCGTGATAATTTCAATTTCCGGTTTCAGAAGCGCCACCAGACGAATCAAAACGACAACCGCCCCCAATTTGGGCAACGTGGCCGCAAAAGCGGCTGTTTCGTTGGATGTTCCGTCATACACATCCGGACACCAGAAATGGAATGGAAACAATGCCAGTTTGAAAAAAAACCCCACCATAAACAGCGTGATCCCGACAACCGCCATTGGCGCAGCCGACCATGACCATGGCTTTGTCGCCAGAACATGAAGGTATGTCGTATTTTGAGAAGCCAAAATATAGGACAGCCCAAACAAAGCGACGGCCGTCGCCGCCGCTCCGAAAAGAATATATTTTATGCCCGCCTCTGCCGCCTGTGGATCGTTACCACGCAACGGAATGATGGCATACAGACTGTACGACGCAATTTCAAGGGAGATATAGATAGTGATCAACTCCGCGGAACTGGCCAGCAACATCAGTCCGAAAGAACTCAGCGCAAAAAACAGAAAATAATCCGCCCGCTGCGCCTCTTTTACCGTCGGAGTGTTTACAGCGTTCAGCGAAGCAATTGCAAATCCTAACGCAACGGCCATCTTGAAGAACTGCGACAACCCATCTACCTGATAAGTATCCCAAAAGAGGCTGCCGGACAACTTCAAACTATAGACGGAAACCGCTATTCCTGCAGCGGCTGCCCACGGCACCCAGCGGACACCAAAACCTTTCCCATCCTCGGCTTCCGGCTTCATCAGGGTTTGGACAAAAAGCCCAAGAATAATCAAAATTTGAAACAGCTCTGGTAAAAGAAGCGATATATCAAACTTCACGAGGTTCTCCTTTTTCAGCGTGATAAAGAGAACAGACCAGCAACTTTGCTTTTCTGTGTATCCGCCGTCGGAGCGACAGCCACGACAGCCTGTTTAGGTTTAACGGCAAAACGGTCCAACACACGGTTCAAAGAGGGATCAATAGCTTTCAGCGTAAGCCCCGGCGCCAGACCTATATAGAAAACAAGGATCGCCAGCGGTACGAGATAACCCCATTCCCTTAAACTCAGATCGTTCCAGGATTTGGCCTGTGTAGGTTCTCCCCA
Organism: Deltaproteobacteria bacterium; assembly: GCA_021778975.1. Classification (GTDB taxonomy): domain Bacteria; phylum Desulfobacterota; class Desulfobacteria; order Desulfobacterales; family Desulfatirhabdiaceae; genus RAAP-1. The sequence goes on along the minus strand of JAJYBO010000027.1, from coordinate 1,668 downwards.
CGCCAGCTTCTGACCGAGTCTCAACATATAAGCAGCCCCCATCATGACACCCGGAATGACAATAGCGCCTATCCACGGACTGGCCTTAAAAACACCGATCAACACCAGCATTTCCCCCACAAAACTATTGGTGCCTGGAAACCCCAACGATGACAGGGCAAAAAGGCCGAAGAAAAACATATATCCAGGAAGATATTTTCCCAACCCCATATTCTTGACAATCTCCCTGCTATGACTCCGCTCGTAAATAGCGCCAACGAGCATAAACAACGCGCCTGTCGTAATACCGTGATTCAGCATCACCATCAGCGCTCCTTCAAATCCTCTGATGGTAAAGATGAAAATACCCAGTGTAACAAACCCCATATGTGCTACAGAAGAATAGGCAATCAGTTTCTTCATGTCTTTCTGTCCCAGCGCGACAAATCCACCATACAGAATGGACGCCACTGAAATGGCGATCATCATGGGGGCAAAATAAACACTGGCATCAGGCGTTATAGGCAAACAGAACCTCAAAAAACCATAAGCACCCATTTTTAACAGGATAGACGCCAGAAGTACACTGCCTGCCGTCGGAGCCTCCACGTGGGCCGCCGGAAGCCATGTATGAAAAGGAAACATCGGCACTTTGATAGCAAAGGCAAGGGCCATCGCCAAAAACACCCAGAACTGAAACCGGAAAGGAAAAGTTTGAGCCGTCAGATCCGGAATTGAAAACGTTCCTCCCGCTTTATACAGGGCAATAAAAGCGACCAGCAACATGGTGCTTCCAGCCAGTGTGTAAAGAAAGAATTTCACGGAAGCATATCGTCGTTCCGGCCCTCCCCATACCGCTATCAGCAGAAACATGGGCACCAGCATGGCTTCCCAAAAAATATAGAATAAAACCAAATCCAGCGCTACGAAGACGCCGATACACGCGGAGGTCATCATCAACAAACTGAAGTGGAACTCCTTGATTCGTTTGGAAATATAGTTCCAGGAACACATGACGCACAACGGCAGCAGCAATATGGTCAACAGCACCATTAACAGACTGATTCCATCCATTCCGAGATAATATGTCAACCCCCACTGAGGCACCCAGTTATATTTTTCCACAAATTGATAGCCGGGCTGCGTAATATCAAAACGAAACAGGGGCAACGCCAAAAGTATTTCCACAATTCCGACTGTGAATGTAAAAAACCGAATCGTCTTCTCATTCTTGATAAATGGCAGAACAAAACAAGCCGCCAGTGGGAAGAATGTCAAAATAGACAAAATTGGTGCTGTAGTCTGAGTCATTCGTTCTCCGTTCAACGAATTATGATGACGTTATAAATAATATTAAGTTAAACTGGATAATCAGGATAAAACCTGATGTTTATAAAAACCAAACCAGCGCAAATATCGTCAGCGCAATTATCAGTGCTGTTGACAGATATTGTTGCAAACGACCTGACTGAGCCAGTGCTGCGACTCGGCCAACCCGCTGCACCGAATATGCAGAACCATCCACAACGCCATCAATAGCCGTTTTATCGAACCAGGCAGACCCGGCTGCAATTTTCAGAACCCCTCTAAGGCCGCCAACCCGATAAAACTCACTCCACCACGTATCTATCACTTCTATCGGCTTTCGTGCAATCGCCAGCACCACACGTCCAACCAATCTGTAAAAAT
>JAJYBO010000026.1 GCA_021778975.1 Deltaproteobacteria bacterium | reverse complement strand
CCGGTGACGACGGCTATATCTGCTCTGTCCGCAATTTCACGAAGAACGGATACCAGCAGCGTCATATCATCTCCCACGCAATGGTGCCGTGTAACGCCGACCCCCGCCAGTTCCAGTTGCTGGGCAATGTGGGCTGAATTGCTGTCTATCAGGGAACCGGACCGGATTTCGTCTCCGGTAGCAAGAATTTCTGCGACTATCATGAAAACACCCTCCTGTCTGAAAAAAACAGCGCCGTTCATAAAATGGCTATGAACGGCGCCCAAGATTGACGACTTCGTAAAAAGTCAAATTTCAGATGACGAACCCGTTAAGATTACTTTGTCATCTTGATAACCACGAAACCGGCATTCATTCGCCAGATGAAAAGCTGGATTTCGTCTTTTTTCTTCAATTTGGAGAGTTCAGAGGTAAATTCATCCACGGATTTGACGGCATGGTGGTTGATTTCCTTGATGATATCTCCATTTTGAACACCCGCGGCTTCAGCCTTGCTTCCAGATATCACCTGCTCCACCAGGACGCCGTCCGACGGTGATACATTCAGTTGTTTCGCCACTTCCGGCGTAATGTTGGAAACCTGAATGCCCAAGTCTTCCTCATGGGTTTTTCCTGAACCGTTCGAAGACATCAGCTTGTTCTCTTCAGGGCGTTTGGCGACATCAACGGTGAGTGTTTGCTTTTTGTTGTCTCTGAGAATGGTGATCTTGACCTTTTCCCCTACCGGAATGTTGGCCACCAGATTGGTAAGATCCCTGCTACTGTCCACTTTTTGATTGTTGACCTCTAGGATGATATCCTGGGGGCGTATGCCAGCCTTGTCCGCCGGGTCGCCTTTGATAACCTCGGTTACCAGAACACCTTTTTTGTCTTTGACCCCATAATAATTCGCAACGTCGTCATTGATATCCTGAATCACCACGCCAAGCCAGCCGCGGGTAACCTCTCCTTTGGTTTTCAACTGTTCGATCACGCCTTTGGCAAGATTGATGGGAATGGCGAATCCTATCCCCTGTCCACTGGCGATAATCGCGGTGTTGATCCCGATGACCTGTCCCTGCATGTCAATCAGCGGTCCGCCGCTGTTGCCAGGGTTGATGGAGGCGTCTGTCTGGAGGAAGTTGTCATAGGGGCCAGAGCCGATAACGCGCCCTTTGGCGCTGATGATACCGGCCGTAACGGTCTGCTCGAGTCCGAAAGGGCTTCCGATGGCGACCACCCATTGTCCGACTTTGATGGCGCTTGAATCTCCGAAAGGCAGGACATGCAGATTGTCTCCGGCGTTGATCTTGATCAGGGCAATATCGGTCGAAGGATCTTTGCCGACGATTTTGGCGGAGTATTCCTTGCCGTCTTTCAGCTTGACCTTGATTTTATCAGCGTTTTCGATGACATGATTGTTGGTGACAATGTACCCGTCCTTGTCAATGATGAAACCGGACCCCAGACTGCGTTGCTTGTAGTCCTTCTGCGGCTGTTCTCCAAAAAATTTCTCGAAGAAATCGTTGAAATGGTCATTGTTTCCAAAAGGGTTTTGCTGATTGAAATGCCGAAAAACCCGACCGCCGCCCTGAATGGTTTTTTCCGTCCGGATATTGACGACCGCCGGACTGACCGCATCCGCCAGAGAGCTGAAGCTTTCTGGAACCATGGCCACATCACCGGCTGGTTTGGTGTCCGCAAGAGATGGGGCTGCCCTGAGACTGATCAGACCTGTCAAAAAAACAGCCAGCAAGATGGCTGCAACCGGGTGGCGTTGTTTATTGCTGTGATATCTGGCGTGCATATACATACCTCCGTGATTGTGGGCGAAAGTCTTTCGCGCCTTTGTGGTTGTCGGCCGGTCAGGAACCCATATTTTCTTCGTTCAACCATCTCGATATACCATCTTTCCCGCCGGTTCCGACGCAATTATATTCGGCAAGTATAATTCAGCATACCCGGATGTCAAATCCGAATATCATTATCCGGTTTCACGAACATAGATAATCCGCAGGTCGTAAAGAATGCTTTTCAGCATCGTACTTTCTTCACGGGTCAAATTTCCATTCGTTTTTTCTTCCAGCATCGCCAGGATATCAATGGTCTGTTTGGCCAGCATCAGGTTTTTCATCCGTTTTCCGGTGCCCGGTTCGTCAATGACGCCCAGATGCGTCAGCACCGCAGCGTTCAGCGATGCAATGAACGTGGAGAAAGTAATGACTGGCAGATTGGACAAAGAATTTTTGCCTGATTTTTTGGGGGAATCTGTTGCTTCCGACATGGCGAGTCTCCTTTTTTTACGATGCCGTCAAAATTCCAGCGGAATGGCTTTTTTAACCGATGGCAGAGAACGCAGTTCTGCAAGCACCGCTTCCGGGATAGGGGTGTCGGTACACAGAAATATGATATTGCGATTGCCTTCCTGTTCCTGACCGACCTGCATACGGCCAATATTGACGTTGTTTCTTCCCAAACAGGTGCCGATTTCGCCGATGGAGCCGGGTCTGTCCATATTGTGAATCAGCGCCAGGTGGCCAATTGGCACCATCTCTAACCGGAACGTATTGATCCGGACAATGCGGGTTTCTTTTTTGCCGAAAATGGTTCCGGACACCGTATTGGTCATTTCCGTGGTGACGGCTTTGACGGTGACAAGGTTGACATAGTCTTCCGATTCAAAGCTGACGGTCTCCGTGACTTTGATCCCCCGTTCTTTGGCGATGATATGGGCGTTGACGAAATTGACATCGTCTTTGACCACCGCTTCCAGAATTCCCCGCAGCGCGGCGGTGGAAACCGGGGATAGATCCAGTCCCTGAAAATCTCCGGCATATTCGATAACCACTTCTTTCAGGGGGCCGTGAATCAGTTGGGATTGAAGCTTTCCTATTTGATCGGCCAGAGACAGAAATGGCCCCAGCTTGACCAGGAGTTCTCCGGTGATGGACGGGACATTGACCGCATTGCGGATGGTGCCGTTTTTCAGATAGTCAATGATCTGTCCGGCAATGGCTACCGCCACGTTGGTCTGGGCCTCTTGGGTGGATGCGCCTAAATGCGGCGTACCGATCACCCGGTCGAGTTCGAACAGGGGCGACATGCCAGGCGGTTCTGTGGCGAATACATCCAGAGCCGCGCCCGCAACCTTGCCTGCGTGAATCGCATCAACCAGATCGGCTTCATCCACAATACCGCCGCGGGCGCAATTGATAATCATCACGCCGTCTTTCATCTGATCGAATGCGGATTTGTTCAAGAATCCGATGGTGTCTTTGAGTTTGGGAACATGAACGGTAATGTAATCTGATGTTTTATAAAGGGTTTCAAGAGAGACACATTCAAACCCCGCTTTTTCGATCAGGTCGTGGGTAACGAACGGATCGTAAACGATAACCCGCATTTTCAGACCTCTGGCTCTGTCCGCCACGATAGAGCCAATTTTTCCAAAACCGATAAGCCCCAAAACTTTGTTGAAAATTTCCCGTCCTTGAAGGTTCTTTTTTTCCCACTTGCCGGCTTTTAGCGTAGCCGTTCCCTGAGGAATATTTCGGGTGAGTGACAGCATGAGCGAGATGGCATGTTCCGCGGTGGTCACCACATTGCCCCCGGGTGTATTCATGACGATGATTCCCTGCTTGGTAGCGCTGGCGATGTCCACGTTGTCCAGACCGATACCGGCCCTGCCCACCACTTTCAGGCGGGTTCCGGCTTTCAGGATATCCGCCGTCACTTTGGTGGCGCTGCGGATGACCAGCGCATCGTATTCATGAATGATGCTTTTGAGCGCATCCGGCGTCAGGCCGGTTTTGACATCCACCTCGATACCGTCTTCCTTTTGAAACATTTCAATGCCGATCTCACCCAGATTGTCACTGACCAGTACTCTCATGATTTCTCCCTTATTTTCAGTTATGATGTTCTCATAAAAAGTCGAATTTCGGACGACTTTGTTGTAAAAAAGGCCGCAGGCAAGGCGCTCAAATCATGAGTAGTGATGCATACTTATGGTACATCACCACAACGACGAAGAACGCGGCGCAACGCAGCATCCGGACTTTTTACGAAATCGCCAGTTATGACGCTTTCTTGACAAATTTCATGACGGGGCCAAAAAGCGTTTTTCCGGCGGCACCCGTCGAACATGATCCTGGATCGCCGAGGTTCGTAATATAGATTTACAACAAAATCAATTAAAATACGATACCTGCATATCCTACAAAACTTTCTCCGGGGCTTTTGTCAAAGCTGGTGGCGTATGTCAGCAATTCACCGCGAACCGCTCCCAGAGTTCGCCCCGCGGCGATAGCAGCGCCGGCGGCCCCGGCGCAGCATGCATTCAGTTTGTTCCGCGCGAGAGCGATAACCGTTTCTGGATCCAGTGACAGCATGGCGTCAACCATACGGTGGTCGTTGTCGCGGCGTACCCATTCCAGAGCATCTTCGGTGTTTTTTTTCAGAACCAGCCCGTAATGAGGGCCGTAGTGCGTCAGGTCTGTGGAACCTATCACCACAATCTTGAGACCCAGCGCCATTGCCGCCGCCGCTACCGATTTGCCGACGTCAATGGATACGGGATCTGGGGGCGCGCTGATGGGTACTATCTTGACATGGTTCCAGAAATATTTGATAAATGGCAACTGAACTTCGATGGTATTGTCCGCGGTCATTTCATGGGAGGCGTCTCGTGTCTTAGGGATGTGGCGTAACAGTTCCTCCACCAGTGCTTCGTGAACCGGTAAATTCCCCAGCGGTGTTTCCCATGCTCCGGTGCGCATTATGGAAACCGGCATGGCGGCATGCATGTGGGTGCCAAAGATCACCGCCACGTCCGGATCGGCAATGGTGCTGCTGAGGTGACGTATGACGTCGCAGGCGATACCGCCCGAAAAATACCATCCCGCATGGGGGACGATGCCGCCCACATGGGCATCGAATTTGTCTGGCATCCAGGTTGAGGAGGTCATCATCTTTTCGATTTCACTGCGGCAGCCGGAAGCGCTGCCAGGATACCAGGTTCCTGCAAATACGGCCTGTCTGATATTTTCCATGTGCTACCTCCTTGAAAACGTATTCAGAAAAATCACATATAAAACTTGACATCCTGATACCCATCATATAATTATCCCAACAATTATTTTGGCTTTGACAGCGGTCATAATTTCTGACGCGATTTAACTTTTGCCAGAAACGTCCGTCGAAAGTCAAGACAAACGGGCTTAAAACACCAAACCCGCTATTTTTGGAGTGAATACCAAACCCAATACTTCATAACACTCAATCTCAAAAACGTCCATATTCCTCCATAACCAGCAAGGCGTAGTTCCATCGTTTACCAGTTTTATAGCCGTAGTTCACAGCGAACACCGCGGGTGGTTTTTACCAGGCCGTCAATGGTGAGTGTTCCAGAGTAACAATCTGTAGTAAATCCTTTATGACAAATTCCTGATATACATTAGCCGTTTTCAATTATTTTTTCATTTTTTTCACCTCTTTTCCATCGTGTGTTCAATGCACCTGAAGGGGAGGGGGATGGGGTATGGGATTCATGAATATTGCCGAACTCAAAGACAAAAGAATCAGCGAACTGGCCCAGATGGCGAAAGACTACAGCATACATGGGGCCGCGGGGCTTCGAAAGCAAGAACTTATTTTTGCCCTTCTTCAAACTCAGTTTGAAAAAAATGGCCAGATATTCGGAGAAGGAACCCTCGAAATTCTCCCGGATGGCTTCGGCTTTCTGCGGGCGCCCAATTACAATTATCTGCCAGGTCCGGATGATATTTATGTTTCTCCCTCCCAGATCCGCCGGTTCAACCTGAGGACCGGGGACACCATATCCGGGCAAATCCGCCAGCCCAAAGAATCCGAACGGTACTTTGCCCTCCTCAAGGTTGAGGCTGTCAACTACGAAGATCCGGAAGTGGCGCGGGATAAAATTCTCTTTGACAACCTGACGCCGCTGTATCCAAATCGGAAAATGAAACTTGAAGTGGCGTCCGATAATTATTCCACCCGCATTATGGACTTGATGATTCCAATCGGGTTTGGTCAGCGGGGTCTGATCGTTTCACCGCCGCGTTCCGGAAAGACCATGCTGCTCCAGAACATCGCCAACAGCATTATCGCCAGCCACAAAGACGTTATTCCCTTTGTCCTTTTAATTGACGAACGGCCGGAAGAAGTTACGGACATGGAGCGTTCGGTCAATGCGGAAGTCATCAGCTCCACATTCGATGAACCCGCGGAGCGGCACGTCCAGGTGGCGGAAATGGTAATTGAAAAAGCCAAACGTCTTGTCGAACATAAAAAAGATGTCGTGATTCTGCTGGACAGTATCACCCGCCTTGCCCGCGCCTATAATGCGGTCATGCCTCCCAGCGGAAAAATCCTCTCCGGCGGTGTGGATTCCAATGCGCTCCAGCGTCCCAAACGGTTTTTCGGCGCGGCCCGTAACATCGAGGAGGGGGGCAGCCTGACCATCATTGCCACCGCCCTGATTGATACCGGCAGCCGGATGGACGAAGTTATTTTCGAAGAATTCAAGGGTACCGGCAATATGGAAATACAGCTTGACCGGAGGCTTTCCGATAAACGCGTATTCCCCGCCATTGACATCAAAAAATCGGGTACTCGTAAAGAAGAATTGCTGTTAGACGAAGAGACGCTGAACCGGGTCTGGATACTCCGCAAACTCCTGTCATCTCTCAACCCGACAGACAGTCTCGAATTTTTACTTGAAAAAATGAGCGGAACAAAGAATAATAAAGAGTTTCTAAATTCCATGAATGCCTGATTCTGAAGGGACCATTTTTCATCTATACTTAAAGGAGTTCACCAGAGCAATGAAAGCATCAATTCATCCTCCCTATACGGAAACCGTTATCAAATGCGCCTGCGGCAATACGCTTCAGGTCGGTTCCACCAAGACCGACGTCCAGGTGGAAATCTGTTCCAAATGTCATCCGTTTTTTACCGGAAAACAGAAATTGATGGATACGGCTGGACGTATCGAACGTTTCCGTAAAAAATATGAAAAATTCCAGAAAAAATAATGACGACGGCAGGCGGTGGTTCATATGATTTTCATGAGTTACCGCCTGTTTTATGTCTGAGATACCTATGTTCGACAAGCTAAAGGGTGTTGAAAAGAGATTTCTGGAAGTCGAAAAACTTCTGTCCGATCCGCTTATCGTTCAAAACCGCGATGCCTACCAGAAATATGTCCGGGAACATGCGGAGCTGAACCGGGTTGTCACTGCTTATCGAGAATACCGGCAGGTTTGCGATCGGCTCGATGAGAGCGCGGAGCTGTTGCAGGACAGCGATCCGGATATCAAGCAGATGGCCAGGGACGACATCGAACAGTTAAACCGTGAAAAAGACCGGCTCGATATCGAGATCAAGCGTCTTCTGGTGCCCAAAAATCCCAATGACGAAAAAAACATCATTCTCGAAATCCGGGCGGGAACCGGTGGCGAAGAAGCCGCGCTGTTCGCCGCCGACCTCTTTCGCATGTACACCCGCTACGCGGAAAAACGTAACTGGCAGGTGGAGGTGATGGCGCATCATACCTCCGATGTCGGCGGCTTCAAGGAGATCGTCGCCATGATCCGCGGCAACGGGGCTTACAGCGCCTTCAAATATGAGAGCGGCACGCACCGGGTGCAGCGCGTTCCGGCCACGGAGGCGCAGGGCCGGATTCATACATCCGCGGTGACGGTCGCCGTGCTTCCGGAAGCCGAAGAGGTGGAAATCACCATTGATCCCACGGATATCAAGGTGGATGTCTTTCGCTCATCCGGGCCTGGCGGTCAGTCCGTCAACACCACGGATTCGGCGGTGCGGGTCACCCATCTGCCCACCGGTCTGGTGGTGACCTGTCAGGATGAAAAATCCCAGTGGAAAAACAAGGCGAAGGCCATGACCGTTTTGAGGGCCAGGCTTTTGGACAAAATGGTGAGTGAGCAGGATGAAAAGCGTTCGAAAGACCGCAAAAATCAGGTGGGCAGCGGTGACCGAAGCGGGCGAATCCGCACCTATAATTTCCCTCAGGGCCGTATGACCGATCACCGGATCGGACTGACGCTGTACAAACTGGAGGCAATCCTCCAGGGGGACTTAGACGACATTATTGACCAGCTTACCGCCTATTATCAGGCCCAGGCCCTACAAAATGCAGACTCCTCCCCCCTCCAGGGAACCTGAATGGACTATCCTCAGCCTCCTGAAGTGGTCCACCGGATATTTTAAATCTCACGATATTGACAGCCCCCGCGCCACCGCTGAAATTCTGCTGGCGCACGCACTGAATCTGAAGCGGATAGACCTGTATCTCCGGTATGATCAACCGCTGCTGAAAACCGAGCTGGCAGCTTACAAATCTTTGCTTAAACGGCGCACAGGTCGTGAACCTGTGGCCTATATCACTGGTGTCAGAGAGTTTTGGTCCGGTGCGTTCAGCGTTGGCCCGGATGTTCTGATTCCGCGTCCGGATACGGAATGCATTGTGGAAACCGCTCTGAATTTTTTGACGTCATCTATGTATCCCGATGCAACAGACGATGAGCGGCCGCTGCGGGGATGGGTGCTGGAACTGGGTGTTGGATCCGGAGCCATTGTTGTGACGCTGGCGTCCGAACGGCCATTCTGCCGCTATGTGGCGACGGATATCAGCATGAACGCGGTTCTGACGGCGAGGCGAAACGCCGAAAGCCGCGGCGTTGGCGGCCAAATTCAGTTTGTTGCGGGCGACTGGCTGGAGATGGTGTCGCCGAAAACGCCGTTGTTTGACATGATTCTGTCGAATCCGCCCTATATTCCGTCCGGTGAAATTCCGGAACTGCAACCGGAGGTGGCCCGATTCGAACCCCGTCTGGCGCTGGACGGTGGTGCGGATGGCCTTTCCGCCGTCCGGCGCATCATTTATTCGGCGCACCGGGTGCTGAATCCCGGCGGCCGGTTGCTTCTCGAGATTGGATGCAGCCAGGCTCAGGATGTCGTCAAAATCATAGAGAGCAGCCAATCTTACGCGACGTTCCGGGTGATTCAGGACTATGCCGGGCATGACCGGGTTGTGGTGATGCAGACGTATTCAGAATGATATATTTTCATTGTAACATCAAAAGGAATTTGTTAAAAAGACAAGATTTTAATTCGCACGGTCTCTGACCGGTTTCAGGTGCTTTTTGGCGACGTGTTGCTGAAAGGTTGAATTCCGGGATGAAGGGGTCGCAGGTCAAACCAAGAGAAAAGGAGAAACAATAATGGCGTATGTCACGATGAAAGAGCTTCTTGAAGCTGGTGTCCATTTCGGGCACCAGACCAAACGCTGGAATCCGAAGATGAAACCCTATATCTTTGGCGCCAGAAACGGAATTTATATCATAGACTTGCAGAAAACCGTCCGTATGTTCCGCGATGTCTATGATTTTGTGGTCAATACGGTGGCGGAAGGCAAATCCGTTCTGTTTGTCGGCACCAAGAAACAGGCCAGGGAAACCATTCATGAAGAAGCTACCCGCTGTGAAATGTACTATATTCATAACCGGTGGCTGGGCGGTATGTTGACCAACTTCCAGACCATCAAGAAAAGCATTGACCGTCTCAATACCTTAAACACCATTGAAACGGACGGCTCCATCAATCTGTATCCCAAGAAAGAGCGGCAGCAACTGGCCAAAGAGCGGGTGAAATTAGACAGTATTCTGGGGGGTATTCAGGATATGAACCGCCTTCCGGGCGCCATCTTTATCGTTGATTCCAAAAACGAGGCCATTGCCGTACGGGAAGGCCGGAGACTTCAGATACCGATTATCGCCATTGCCGATACCAACTGTGATCCGGACGAGATTGATCACTTGATTCCCGGAAATGACGACGCTATTCGCTCCATCCGTCTTCTGACATCCAAGATCGCCGATGCCTGTATCGAAGGCCGTCAGCGATATGCCGAGAAAAAGCAGGCGGATTCCGACAAAGCGATGGATGAGGCCGATTCGAGCGCAGCAGGCGCCGACCTTAAAACTGGTGAGCGCAAAGTCATATCAGATGGCGCTGATGGGCCGGTGGTCGAAATTATCAAAAGAGCTTCCTCCAAATACGATGTTCTGGATGCCGATGAAGATGATGAAACCAATGAATAACAAGTGGTTGCGGCGGGATATTTCTCGTTCGCATTACCCGTACTGAACCATAACGTCCCCTCCGGGGGATTTATCTGATAGCGTGACATCGTCAGCATCCGGAGGTGAAAGGCCATGATGTCAATGGGGGTCTTCGGTGATGATGTCATTTCAGAAGGAGAATTGTCATGACCACGATTAGTGCAGCAACCGTTAAAGAATTGCGGGACAGAACCGGCGCCGGAATGATGGATTGCAAAGAGGCGCTGAAGCAAAGCGATGGCGATATCAGCAAGGCCATTGATTTTCTGAGAAAGAAAGGGCTTGCTACAGCGGCCAAGCGGGCCGGCAGAGCTATGTCAGAAGGGACGATTCAGACCTATATCCATACCGGCGGCAAGCTCGGCGTCATGGTCGAAGTCAACTGTGAGACCGATTTCGTGGCGAAAAACGAAGACTTCGTTGCGTTTGCCAAAAATATTGCGATGCACATTGCTGCCACCAACCCGGTATCCATTTCTCAGCAGGACGTTCCGCCGGCTGTCATAGAGAAGGAAATGGAGATTTACCGCGACCAGGTCAGGGCCATGGGAAAACCGGAGCAGATGGTGGATAAAATCGCCGAGGGCAAACTGGGTAAATTTTATAAAGAAAACTGCTTGCTCAATCAGGGGTATGTCCGGGATCCCAACGTCACGATTGCCGATCTTCTTAATGAACAGATCGCTAAAATCGGCGAAAACATCACGATCAAACGTTTTGTGAGATTCCAGGTAGGGGAGTGATTCCTTGAAACAACCGCTCTACAAACGTATTCTTCTCAAGCTGAGTGGCGAAGCCCTCATGGGAAACCAGGGGTTTGGCATTGATCCGGACATGATCAAATATGTCGCGGATGAAATCCGCTCTGTCATGGATATCGGCGTTCAAACCGCGATTGTGGTCGGCGGCGGGAATATCTTCAGGGGCATTGCCGCCAGTTCTTTCGGTATGGACAGAACATCCGCCGACCATATGGGCATGCTGGCCACCGTTATCAACAGCATTGCGCTTTCGGATGCGCTGGAGCGTAAAGGCGTTCAGACCCGTGTTCAGACCGCTATTTCCATGCACGAGGTCGCTGAACCCTTTATTGTACGGCGAGCGGTGCGCCATCTGGAAAAAGGCCGGGTCGTTATTTTTGCGGCCGGCACTGGCAGCCCGTATTTTACGACCGATACGGCCGCCGCGTTGCGGGCGCAGGAAATCCATGCCGAGATATTATTGAAAGCCACCAAAGTTGATGGCATTTATGATGACGATCCGGTCAAAAACAGTCAGGCGCAATTTATCAAGACGATCAGCTATATGGAAGTTCTTGAACGCCAGTTGAAAGTGATGGATATGACCGCCATATCTCTGGCTATGGACAATCAGCTTCCCCTGGCGATCTTCAATCTTCATCATCCGGGAAACATTCGCAAGGTGGTTTGCGGAGAAGACGTGGGCACCCGGATCAGCAACTGAACCCTCCGTGCAAAAGGTGTTTTCATGATTGAATCCATTCTTCAAGATACCAAAGACGCCATGGACAAATCGCTGGCGGCTTTGAAAAACGAGTTCAAACGCGTGCGCACCGGTCGTGCTTCCCTGTCGATTCTGGACGGGATACGTGTGGATTATTACGGAACCCTCACGCCGCTCGGTCAAATGGCGTCTTTGTCCGTTCCTGAAAGCAGGCTGATTACCATTCAACCCTGGGATGTTTCCGCCATTCGGGAGATCGAGAAGGCGATCCTGAAATCCGATCTGGGCCTGACGCCATCCAATGACGGCAAGATGATCCGGATATCCATTCCACCGCTGACGTCGGATCGCCGAAAAAGCCTGGTGAAAATCATCCACAAGATGAGTGAGGAACACAAAGTTGCCATCCGCAATATCCGCAGAGATTCCAACGAACTTATCAAAGGGCTTAAAAAAGACGCTACGGCTTCGGAAGATGATGTTTTCAAGGCTCAGGACAAAATCCAGAAGATAACGGACGACTATATCAAAAAAGTGGATGTTATCTACAGCGAAAAAGAGAAAGAAATCCTTGAGTTCTGAGTTATCGAAAACAGATGCCGCGGCTCAGAGCGCCCGGCTTGATCCGGCCAGGCTTCCCGGTCATGTCGCCATCATTATGGACGGCAACGGGCGATGGGCCAAACAGCGTCTCCTCAATCGGGTGCGGGGCCATGAAAAGGGAGCTGAGACTGTCCGGACAATTGTCACCACCAGCCGGGAAATCGGCATTTCCACACTGACCCTGTATGCGTTCTCGACGGAAAACTGGCAGCGTTCCACCCTCGAAGTGTCTGCTCTCATGTTGCTTCTCAAGAAGTTTCTGGAATCTGAAAAACCGGTCATGATGGAAAACGACATCCGTTTGAACGCCATCGGTCAGATCGAACGACTTCCCGACGATGTCCGGAATGTGCTGAGCGCCGTCATGGCGGCGACAGCCGGTAACCAGGGGATGCGGCTCAATCTGGCGCTGAGTTATGGCGGCCGCGCGGAAATTACCCGGATGACCCGGGCGATAGCGGAAAAAACTGCTTCCGGGGCGTTAGACCCTTCATCCATTACCGAAGATATGATTGCCAGTTATCTCTATACGCGTGATATTCCGGATCCCGATCTTCTAATCCGGACAAGCGGTGAAATGCGTATCAGTAATTTTTTGCTCTGGCAGATTGCATACGCCGAACTATATTTTACCAGCACCCTCTGGCCCGATTTTTCCCGGGAGGAATATCTAAATATCCTCAGAGCGTATCAACAGCGGGAACGCAGGTTTGGCGCGGCATGACCATTTCCTCCCACGCCAAACGCTGGATCACGGGGCTTTCGCTGGTTCCGCTGCTCGTATTCTGGCTGGGCTGGGGAAATTCGTTGCTGTTTGCCCTTCTGGTGGCGCTGGCGTGCATGACGGCACTGTGGGAATACTTTCGCATGACGCTGGGTGCAAATGCGGCGTCATGTCATCTGCTGCCGCCGCCGACGGCTGTTGGTTTTATTGCAGGCCTGGCGGTTCTCTGGGCGGGGCATATCAATGAACCGGCGTTTTATGCGCTTATTCTGGCGTTCGATATGGTGGCGGCCGGGTTGTGGGTTCTGCTTCGATACCCGGAAGATGCATCGGTCGTTCAGAAAGCCGCTTTTCAGGTGCAGGGCGTCATCTACATTCCGGTGCTGCTTTCCTCTCTGATGTACGTCCGCGGTTCCGAAAACGGACGGCTGTGGATTTTTTTCATTCTGGTGATTGTCTTTGCCGGGGACATCGGCGCGTATTATGCGGGTTCCTATCTGGGACGCCACAAACTCTGTCCTGCGGTCAGCCCTAATAAAACCGTCGAAGGCTCTGTGGGAGGGCTTCTGGCCAATGTCCTGGCGGGGGGAGTCATGAAAGCTCTGCTGCTGCCGATGCTTGCCTGGGCGCCTTGTGTGGCGATGTTTCTGTGTGTCGGTGCGGCCGGGCAGATCGGTGATCTGTTTGAATCCGCTCTCAAGCGCTCCGTTCAGGTCAAGGATTCCGGCGGTCTCCTTCCGGGTCACGGCGGAATGCTCGACCGTATTGACGCTTTGTTGTTCGCTGCGCCGGTGGCGTTTATTTTTAAGAAATTCATCTTGGGCTGACACCTTCAAATAAGTCTCTGCTATGACAACATCGCTCTCTATCCTGGGGTCGACCGGCTCTATCGGACGAAACACCCTTCATATCATCGAACAGTTTCCGGAACGCTTCAGGGTCAGGGCTATTGCCGCCAGATCCAACGTTGCGGGACTTGCCGACCAGATCCGGCGGTTTTCTCCGGATGTCGCCGTTATTTTTGACGCATCCCGGGCGTCGGCGCTTCAGGAGCGGCTGTCGTCTGAAATCAAAACGGAAATCCTCACAGGCCCCGAAGGCCTCGAAACCGCCGCTACGCTGGAAGGCGTTCATACGGTGGTCGGCGCCATGGTTGGCGCCGCAGGTCTCATGCCGGTCATTAAAGCAATTTCCGCGGGCAAGGATATCGCGCTGGCCAACAAGGAAACACTGGTGGTCGCCGGTGATCTGGTGATGCGGCTGGCGGCTGAGAAGCATGTGCAGATACTGCCGATTGACAGTGAACACAGCGCCATTTTTCAGTGTCTTCAGGGAAATCATCCTAGTGCGGTGCAGAAGCTGATTCTGACCTGCTCCGGAGGCCCTTTCCGGAACAAACCCCGAAACGAATTTTCTCACATTCGGGCAGCGGACGCCCTGAAGCATCCCAATTGGGAAATGGGTAAGAAAATTACGATTGATTCCGCCACCCTGATGAACAAGGGGCTTGAAGTCATCGAAGCCCACCATTTGTTCGGAATGTCCAGAAACCGTATCGAGGTTGTCATCCATCCTCAAAGTGTGGTACATTCCATGGTGGCGTTTCAGGATGGCTCCGTCATGGCGCAGCTCGGTGTTCCGGACATGAAAACCGCTATCGCCTATGCGTTGTCTTATCCGGAAAGGCTCCGGCTCGATCAGCCTCTGCCGGATTTTCCCCGGATAGGCGCCCTGACGTTCGATGCGCCGGATGCCGCTAAATTTCCCTGCCTACGATTGGCCTGCGATGCCTGCGATATCGGCGGCAGCCTCCCTGCGGTGATGAACGCCGCAAACGAAATCGCGGTGCAGGCGTTTCTGGAGGACAGAATTTCGTTCACCGATATTCCCGGCATCATCCGGAATACGATGGATCGTCACACGGTGATTCATGACGGCGATCTTTTTCAGCTTCTTGAAGCGGACGGGTGGGCGCGGGATACGGCGACCCGCCAGATTGATACCATTATATCCCGAAGGTAATCATGGCTCAGAATATCATTGCGTTTATTATCGTTCTCAGTGTGCTGATCCTGGTGCATGAACTGGGGCATTTTTTAGTGGCGAGGCTTTTCGGCGTCGGCGTTGAGAGGTTTTCGCTGGGATTCGGCCCCCGCGTCGCCGGAAAGACGGTCGGCATCACCGATTACCGGCTTTCCGCCATTCCCCTGGGCGGCTATGTCAAGATGATCGGCGATGAACCGGATTCCGAAGTTCCTCCCGAGGATGCCCATCTGGCCTTCAATTACAAACCGCTGTACAAACGCTTTCTGATTGTGGCGGCCGGTCCTTTTTCCAATTTTGTGCTGGCGGTGGTGATTTTCCTGGGGCTGTTTCTGGCGACCGGCATTCCGGTCGTCAACCCTGTGATCGGAAAAATCGATCCTGGTTCCCCCGCCAGCCATGCCGGTATTCAGCCCAAAGATCGCATCCTGACCATTGACGGAAAATCAATGGATAGTTGGGAAGCCATGTCCGATGCCATCACGTCGAGCAAAGGCCATGAGTTATCCATGACGGTAAGCCGCAGCGGCCACATTGTGGACATCCATGTCACACCGACGAAACAATCCGCCAAAAATATTTTCGGAGAGTCTGCGGAGCGGTATGTTATCGGCGTCATGTCTTCCGGAGAGTCCCATATCCGGAAGCTGACCGTTTCGGAAGCGGTTTCGGAAAGTCTGATTCAGACATACCGGATTGCCGAACTGACGGCGCTCAGCGTCGTCAAGATGATCGAGGGCACCGTATCCACCAAGACCCTGGGCGGCCCTATCATGATCGCGGAAATGGCCGGGCAGCAGGCCAGAGAAGGCGCGGCCAGCTTTGTTTTCTTCATTGCGCTGCTCAGCATCAATCTGGGAATTCTGAATTTTCTGCCCATTCCGGTTTTGGACGGCGGGCATTTATTCTTTTTTCTCATTGAAGCCATCATCCGGCGGCCGCTGAGTATGCGGGCGCAGGAACTCGCGCAGCAGGCGGGGATCGCCGTTCTGGTGCTGCTGATGATTCTGGTGTTTTACAACGATATCCACCGGATTTTCTTTGCAGGATAAGCCCATGCCATACCGACTTGAAATCACCCTGAAACCCGATCTGCTGGATGCCGAGGGCGAAAGCATCCGCAAGAAAACCCGAAATTATTTCGGTTTCGATCTCGTCTCTATCCGCACGATTCAGATCATCACCATTGACGCCGAACTGACGGCGGAACAGTGCGGCATTATCCGGACGGATATTTTCACCAATCCGGTGACGCAGGTTTCCGCCTGGACGCCGCTGCCGCTTCCTTTCGACTGGGCTATCTGGGTGGGGCTCAAGCCCGGTGTCAGAGACAACCCAGGCAGCACGGCGGTGGAGGCGATCGAAGATGTTCTGGGGATCCGGCTGAAGTCCGGAGAGGCCGTCTATACCTCCAGGCGTTACTGCATCCAGGCCGAAGGGCTTACCCGGGAACACGCCGATATCATTGCCGGCAGCCTGCTGGCCAATGACATCATCCAGCAGTGGCGGGTATATGCGGCTTCGGAGTGGGATCCATCGGTCGGTGCCGGCATTCGGACGCCCAAAGTGAAGCTCGATCACCAGCCGGCGGTCTCGGTCATTCCCATTGACAGCGACCGGATGCTCCAGGAAATCAGCAATTCCCGGAATCTGGCGCTCAATCCCCGGGATATTCCGGTGATACGGCGATATTTTCTCGATCCGCGGGTGCGTAACGAGCGAGTGCGATGGGGGCTTTCAGACCCGACGGACATCGAGCTGGAATATATTTCTCAGGGAAGAAGCGATCATTGCAACCACAACACGTTCAGGGGGCTGTTTCATTACCGCGACCTGGATACCGGCGAATGCAGGGATATTGACAACCTGTTTAAAACCTGTATCGAAGCACCGACCCTCGAACTCAAGCGGCAAAAACCCTGGGTGGTGTCGGTGCTGTGGGACAACGCCGGGATTGCCCGCTTCGATGACGATCATTATTATGTGATTACCGGTGAAACCCACAATTCGCCGTCCAATATGGAAGCTTACGGCGGCGCCATTACCGGAATTGTCGGCGTCTATCGCGATCCGATGGGAACCGGCAAGGGGGCGCGGCTGATTATGGGCAGCTACGGCTTCTGCGTGGGAGACCGGAATTATGCGGGAGATTTGAAGCCCCATCTGCATCCGCGGCGGCTTCTGGACGGTGTGATCGAAGGCGTCCGGGACGGAGGCAATAAAAGCGGCATTCCGACAACCTTCGGCCAGACTCTGTTCCATCCGGGCTACATGGGAAAATGCCTCGTATTCGTCACCGCGCTGGGAATCATGCCCGCCCGGATACAGGGGCAGCCCGCCGAAAACAAGCAGGCGTCTCCCGGAGATTGGGTCGTCATGTGCGGCGGGCGGATCGGTAAAGACGGCATTCATGGCGTGACGGCATCATCGGAGGTTTTTTCGGAGCATACGCCGGCGGGGCATGTCCAGATCGGCGACCCTTACACCCAGAAAAAAATGCATGATTTTCTCCTGGAAGCCAGGGACGCGGGATACATCCAGTTCATTACCGACAACGGCGGGGGCGGTTTGTCGTCTTCCGTCGGAGAATCCGCGCGTTCCTCCAATGGCTGTGTCATTCAGCTTGAAAAAACGCCCCTCAAATACGAAGGGCTCGATCAGTGGGAAATCTGGATTTCCGAATCCCAGGAGCGTATGACCCTTGCCGTCAGGCCGGACCATATCGAGGCGTTTATGGCGCTTTCCCGGAAGCATGCGGTGGAAAGCACCGTGATCGGCGCCTATACCGATTCCGGAAAGCTGCACATCACCTATGACGGAAAAACCTGCGCCTGGATCGATCTGAATCTGCTGTCATCAGGATTTCCGCAGTGGGAGTTTGACGCCGAGTGGCGGTCTCCGGAATCCCGCGGGCTGCATGAGCCCGTGCTCAGCCAGCCGGACGACTATGAAAGGCTGCTGCTCGACATGCTGTCGCGGCCCAATCTCTGCTCTAAAGAGTGGATCAGCCGCCAGTACGATCATGAGGTTCAGGGAACCAGCGTTATCAAACCGCTGGCCGGAAGGCGCCGCGACATTCCCGGCGATGCGTCGGTGATCCGTCCGGTCTTGACGTCTCATCGGGGTATCGCCTTCGCGCAGGCGCTGCTTCCTTTATATTCGCGGATTGACGCCTCCGCCATGACCGCGTGCGCCATTGACGAAGCCGTCCGCAGGCTGGTTGCCGTGGGCGCGGATATGGAAGAAATCGGTGGCGTGGATAATTTCTGCTGGCCCAGCATTCAGTATCATCCGGTACAAAATCCGGACGGGCGTTTCAAGGCGGCGCAGTTGGTGCGTTCGTGCATGGCGCTCAAGGACATGTGCCTGGCCTACCGGATACCGCTGCTGTCGGGTAAAGACAGCATGTATGTTGATGGGCATCTGCCGGGCGGATACGGCGAGGTGCACAAGGTGTCCGCGCTGGAAACCCTCCAGTTCTCGGCGTCCGCCACGGTCCCGGATATTTTCCGGTGTGTGACGCCGGATCCGAAAGTTCCGGGTGATCTGGTCTATGTGCTCGGCGTGACCAGAAATGAGTTGGGAAGTTCGGAATACTACGATCATTTGGGATATGTCGGGCGGAATGTGCCGCAGGTAGTCCCCGGCGAAACCATCCCACTGTATCGGGCGCTGTCGGCCGCCATTTCGGAGCGCCGGATCGCATCGTGTCACGGGATTTACAGCGGCGGACTCGCCGTGCATCTGGCGCTGACCGCCATGTCGGCCGACCTGGGGATGGCGGTCGATCTGTCGCGGGTTCCGGTTGAAGGCAATCTGCGTGACGATCAGATATTGTTTTCGGAGTCGGCGGGGCGGTTTATCGTGACGGTGTCTTCCGAAAGCCGGGATGCGTTTGAAGCCCTGATGGCAGGCAGAACGGT
>JAJYBO010000236.1 GCA_021778975.1 Deltaproteobacteria bacterium | reverse complement strand
TGAAGGCGGCAATGTAGGCCAGTTTGAACTGCATGGCCTTCTTGCCTGTGAAGCCCATAGCAAGAATCGTGAAACCGTCACGGGTGATGGCAACATAGCTCTTGTTGATTTTCCCTCCAATAGCATGTTCTTCAATGATTTCCACGTCCGCAAAATTGACGGATCGAAAATCATCTGGAATTTCCAGGTTACGGATAGCCTTTAGAACATCATCATGATTCTTTTCAAAAATGATTGCGACTTCTCTTGATGATGCAGTAGCGCGATTGTGGATGACAGATAAAACGAGGGAATTGATAAACTCTGGTGAAGATACTTCGGTTTTTTTTCTCATGGTACACCTCTGTTTTTAGTTGTTATGCCACGAAGAAGTGGCGGGACTCAACTACCGAACAGAGTCGGCTGGCCATATTTCCCTTTCGGGTGTTCTATTTTGGCCTATCATCCCGCGCTATAAAATATCATAGCATAGCATATTGGGAATACATCGGGAATAAAAAAACCGCACTGACGGCGCGGGGTACCGCTCTGTTTAATAGTGCGGCTACCCTGCCACAAGTGCGGGTGAAATGTCAAGATGTTTTATAAAAACCTGATTTTGGAATGATCCTAAAAAATGCTTTTGTCGTGTGCTATTTTTGTGCTATTTTGGATTCAGTTTGACGAGGTTTGACGAGGTTTGAAAAATCGTAAGTACTTGAAATGTGGAGCCGGCAAGCGGACTTGAACCGCTGACCTGCTGATTACGAATCAGCTGCTCTACCAACTGAGCTACGCCGGCTGAATTATTTCTGTGACTGGATACTGTTTTTATGCTTCAAAATCAAGAAAAAAATGTACTGTCTTCTTTGTTTGACAATATTGATAATAGAAATCAACACATTGAATGTTCCGGAATTTCAGCCTCCCAACAGGCGTATTTTTTATTCAAGCTGTACCAGCACCGGCCGACACCGATGGTCATCGTCACTCCATCGGCCAAACAAGCCCATCTAATGATAGAGGACATGGAATTTTATGCGAATACCGCCCCCTTACCCCTCTATTATTTTCCAGGTTCCGCAGCGGGTACCCGTAAATCGCTGTCCGATCACGCCGAAACCGCCGCAAAACGTGTCGCCTGCCTGTATCAACTGCTCC
Source organism: Deltaproteobacteria bacterium (assembly GCA_021778975.1). Taxonomy (GTDB): domain Bacteria; phylum Desulfobacterota; class Desulfobacteria; order Desulfobacterales; family Desulfatirhabdiaceae; genus RAAP-1. Next base: position 3,454 of record JAJYBO010000236.1, on the reverse strand, counting down.
ATGCCGATCAGCCGCCAATTGTTGTGACGCCGGTCGAAGGGCTTCTCCAGAAACTGATGCCCATATCGGAACTTGCCAATTTTTCCGAATTGCTGATGGAAAACGAGGAAATCGGTCTCGACCTGCTGGTGGAAAAAATGGTGGCCGGCGGATACGTCCGCACCATGATTGTGGAAGAACCCGGAGATTACTCCATTCGAGGCGGCATCCTGGATGTCTTTTGCCCGCTTTATCCCAACCCGCTCCGCATCGAACTCTTCGGGGACAGCGTCGAATCCATCCGCTTTTTTTCCGCCTCCACCCAGCGTACGATCGGGAATGTGAAAGAGGCTGTCATCATTCCCGCCCGCGAAATCATCGTCCACATGACGGATATGGATCGGATCGTCGCCCGTATTCGGGAACATGCCGCGGCGACGGAACTTCCACCAGCAAGCGTCCAGAACATGGTGGATCGCATTCGAAAAGAAGGTCTGTTTTCGGGTATCGAAATGCTGGCGCCGCTGCTGTATCCCCACATGAGCAACATCATGGAATATGCTTCCGGCAGTACGTTGTTTGTGCTGTCCGAGCCTTCGGAACTGGAAAAATCCGCGCTGGCGTTTCACGATCACACGATGCGACATTACATGACCAGCCACAACAACGGCGTTTTGTGCGTAAAACCTGATGACCTGTACGAAACCTGGCCGGACATTCACCGGCAAATTCTCTCCTGTTTCCCCATAACATTCAAACAGGTAGCCTTACCGGTCCAGGCGGATGACGCCTCGTCCTGTTCGCGGGTTTCATTTACCATCGAAACCAATGCCGATATCCAGAAGGAAATCGCGGACAGACAGCTCGATGCCGAACAGATTTTGATGCCGCTGGCGCTCTGGATTCAGGAGAAAAAAGAAAACAGGCTGGCCACGCTCATCGTCTGCAGCACCCGCGCCCAGGCGGAACGGGTTGACGCGCTGCTCAAACCGTACGGCATTCTGCTGAAGTTCTCGGACGGATTTCCGGATATCTCACAGATCTGGGGCCAGATATATGCATGTCTGGGGCAAATTTCCTTCGGTTTTGTCTGGCGAGAGGAATCTCTGGCCATTATCTCCGAAGATGAAATATTTGGGCGAAAACACCATCGCAGACGGCTGCCTCCATCCAAAGTTCAAACGGAGCAGCTTCTGTTCGGAGAGCTGAAGAAAGGCGATCTGATCGTTCACAGTGAACATGGTATCGGTCAGTACGAAGGGCTGGTGAAGTTGGAAATCAATGGCGCGGCCAGCGATTTCCTTCAAATCGAATACCGGGATGGCGACAAACTCTATCTTCCGGTCGTTCGGATGAACATGATACAGAAATATCTGGGCGTCGAGGGTATGGCCCCGGTTCTGGACAAGATGGGCGGAAAATCCTGGGATCGGGTCAAACGACAGGTGAAGCAATCCGTCGAAAAAATCGCTGGCGAGCTACTCAAACTGTATGCCATTCGAAAAGTGGCGGAAGGCATTCAGTACCAGAGTATTGACAGTTATTTCAGAGATTTTGAAGCAAGTTTCGCTTATGAAGAAACACCGGATCAGCTTCGCGCCATTGACGACGTACTTCAGGACATGCAGTCCCCTACCCCCATGGACAGGCTGATATGCGGAGATGTGGGATACGGAAAAACGGAAGTGGCGCTCAGGGCTTCGTTTTTGGCCATCAACAATGCCAGGCAGGTGGCGATACTGGCCCCGACCACCATTCTGGCCGAGCAGCACTTTGCCACATTTTCCGAACGCTTCAAACGATACCCCGTTAAAATCGCCTGCCTGAACCGATTTCGCAAGGTATCGGAACAAAAACACATCGTCGAAGAGTTAAAAACCGGAGCGGTTGACATTATCATCGGAACCCACCGTTTGCTTCAGAAAGACGTCAGTTTCAAGGATCTGGGGCTGATCGTTCTGGATGAAGAGCAGCGTTTCGGGGTCGCTCACAAGGAAAGGCTGAAACAGTTCAAGCACAACGTGGATGTTCTGACACTGACCGCCACGCCCATTCCTCGAACCCTGCATATGTCCATGATGGGGGTTCGGGATATCAGCATCATTTCCACGCCTCCGGAACAGCGGCAGCCCATTGTCACCCATGTTTGCGAATTCGATGACACGCTCGTGGCGGACGCCATCCGGAAAGAACTGCAACGCAAGGGGCAGATTTATTTCGTTCATAACAATATCGCCACCATCTGGTCCATGGCCGACCATCTGAAACAACTGGCGCCGGAAGTCCGTCTGGATGTCGCGCACGGACGCATGAACAAAAACGAACTGGAAACCGTCATGCTGCGCTTTACCCGGAATGAACTGGACATGCTGGTCTGCACCACCATTATCGAATCGGGGCTGGATATTCCCTCCGCCAATACCATGTTTGTCAACCGCGCCGATAAATTCGGACTCTCCCAGATGTACCAGTTGCGAGGTCGGGTGGGCCGTTCGAGTGAACAGGCGTATGCCTATCTGTTCATACCGGCTGAAAATTCGATGAATCCGGATACCATCCGGCGCTTGAGAGTGTTGATGGAATACAGCGACCTGGGATCGGGATTTCAGATTGCCATGAGCGATCTGAAAATCAGGGGCGGCGGCGCCATTCTGGGAGCATCCCAGTCAGGTCATATCGCGGCGGTGGGCTACGACATGTTCCTGAAACTGATGGAAGAGGCCATGGCCGAAATCAAGGGCGAACCAATTCAGGAGAAACTCGAACCGGATATCCAAATCAGCATAAATGCCTACCTCCCCGAAACCTACATTCCGGATATTGATCAACGGCTTTTGGTGTACCGACGACTGGCGAAGATAACCGGTCTCGCCGAACTTTCCGATTATAAAAAGGAAATGATAGATCGTTTCGGAAAGCTTCCGGACGAAGCCGCCATTTTGCTGCTCAAAATCATGCTCAAGGTCTTGTGCGTGACCGCTGGCGTCAAACGACTCGATTTAAACGGGGCTCAGCTTCATCTCAGGTTTTCTGAAGCACATCAGAAAAACCCGTTCGGCATTGTAGATATGATTACCTCCGGAAACGGACAATTTGAATTCTCGCCAGATCATGTTTTCAAGGCGCATCTTTCCAGGCACAGCCCCGGCGGGTTGCTGTCCGAAACCAAAAACATCTTGAAAGAGATCGGGCAGCGTGTTAACAATTCATGAACTGTCATATAACGCTATCCCAAAACCATATCAGGAAATACAACAAACTCATGATCCGAAATCTGCGTACCTCAATCGTTCATCCGGTGACCGCCCTGTGGATGATAACCATTGTCATGATGGCAATACCCCCTGCTGCCGCCGCTGGCAATGTTCAAGTTATTGACCGCATCGTGGCTATCGTCAATAACGATGTCATTTCGCTCGACGACCTCAATACCCAATTGAAACCCTATCTGGAAAAAATCAAGGCTTCAGGATAT